>CAYSBM010000033.1:4658-13912 GCA_964429095.1 uncultured Solibacteraceae bacterium
TGGCGATGTTTCCGGATCCGGATCCTTCACTGCCGTTCCGCGCCGGGCAATGCGAACGGGTAGTTCTGTGCGGACCGTATTGCCGCATCGAAATCCTCCGCGAGACAGGAGCGGCGCGGCGCCTGCTGGCGAAACGGAGCTACTGGGATGAACTGATGCAGGTCGCGCAAGCCGCGGCGCCGCGCTACATCGAGTATTCCTATAAAGCTAAGGCGGATTGCTACCGCCTGGATCTCAGCCCGGAAAGCGCTGCCCGGTTGCGCGAGGCCGCCCGGCGGCTACGCTATTCCTCGGTCCGGGCGCGCATTGCAGCGAGCTCCATAGAGTGGATGGAACTCTACACAACCCGGTGACGGCTCTGTTATGATTCTTGCGGGGGCTTTCGGCATGTTGCAATGCAAATCGGGACACAAGCTTAGCGAGGTGGAGTGGGTGTTACGCCGGGCAGCCCAGAACCACGAGGCTTCCATCCTCGCCGTGAGCCACCTGGGCAGTCTTCTGCGCGAGCATCATCCCACGGGCACGCTCGACGCCGTTACCTTTACTATCTGCCAGCCGGATCTCTACGCGGCGCTGCTGGAGGCCGACATCCGTTTCGCCGCTCTGGTGCCTTGCCGGATTGCGGCCGTAGCCACCGCAGAGGGATCCCTGATGGAGTCCCTCTCGCCCCGGGAGTTTTGCCGTCTGATTAACCGCCCGGATCTGGAACGGTTGGCGGCGCCGCTGGAAGCCGCGTTGAAAGGCATCATGGAAGACGCGGCGCGCATGGCGGTTCCAGCCTCGCAAGCCGCCTCGACCTGCTACTCCGCGGGCCCCGGGGCGACCGAGGAACAGGTGAGCGTGCGAGCCACGCTGCCGCAGCGCGTTGACTGCCGCGGCTCGAAAATCGAAGATCTGGCCGGCACCGGCCAGCACGACGCCCAGGGCGGCTGAACTCTGCTTTGCGCTGGTATATAATGGCCGCTCCTTGTTGTAATAGCTTTCAATGTTTCAACTCAGGAGCCAGGCTATGTTGCCCGACTACATTTCCAAAGCGGTACCCAATCCGGAGTCGAATCGCGCCCCGTGGTATGTCAACACGGCGCCGTCCTACGCCGGCATCTTTCTGTGGATAGGTTTCTACCAGGCCATCGCGGCCGGAACCGTGGACCGGGCGAGCACGGCGGTGGCCATCGCCGCCCTGGCGGTGGCCGGATTGCTGAGCTACGCGCTCTACTATTACGTTCCCGGCATGCTGGGCATGAAGACCGGCTATCCGCTGTACGTGGTTGGAAGTTCGACCTTCGGCGCCAAAGGCGGTTACCTGATGCCCGGTCTGCTGATGGGCGTGCTGCAAGTAGGATGGTTCGCCGTGGGGACGTACCTGGCGGCGCAGTACATTCTGAGCGCCTTCGGCGTTACGCCCAAACCCGGCACCCTACCCTTTATCGTAATCGCCGTGCTTTGGGGATACACGATGGCTTATGTGGGCGTGCGCGGCATCCGGTTTGTCTCGCGCGTGTCGTTGTTTCTGAACATTATCCCGTTCCTCATGCTGCTGGTGGTTTTCTACAGCACGCGTGAGGGATGGATGCGGCATGCGCCGTCCAATCCCAATCCGGCTCTGGCGTTCTCCACGCTGATCCAGATTGTGATCGGGTTTTTCGCCACGGCGGGCGCCGCGGGGGCGGATTTCGGCATGAACAATCGCAACGCGCGCGACATACGGTTGGGCGGGCTGGTGGGCATTGCGGTGGCCGCGCTTTACGCGGGCGCCTTGCCGTGGTTGTCGGTGGCCGGTGCCCGGGTGTTGAATCCGGCGCTGCAATCTTCCGGCTACGACGCCGCCATCAGCACCGTAGGCGGCTTGCTGGCTTCGGCCATGTTCTTGCTGTTCGCCCTGGCATCGGTGGCGCCGTCCTGCATTTGCGCCTTCGTCGCAGCCAACAGCTTTTCAACCATGATTCCCGGCGTCCCCCGCATGTCCTCGACCATGGCCGCAGTGACGGTCTCCATCATCCTGGCGGTCACCGGCGCGGCGGCGGACCTGATCGGGTTCTTTTCCATCGTGGGGGCTTCCTTCGGGCCCATCTGCGGCGCCATGATGGCCGACTACATTCTCTCGGGTAGAAAGTGGGCCGGACCCCGTGAAGGCATCAACTGGGCCGGCTACGTATCTTGGGCTCTAGGCTTTCTCGTGGGCATTGTGCCTTTCATGCCAGTTTCCCAGGCGGCGAAAGACGCAATCCAGCCGGCGGCGGTCTATAGCACGATTACCGGTTTCGCCGTCTACTGGTTACTTGCCAAAGCGGGCATGGAGCCGGCAGTGGTAGGGTCCAAGCCTCAGTCGAAGGCTGCCGATTGGCTTTGAACGCCGGGGCGCGCTACTTGCCCCACTTGGTCTTGATGACGATGGGGGTGCCCCGGAATCCAAACTTCTCACGCAAGCGGTTGATCAGGAACCGCTCGGTTGAGAAGTGCAACTTCTCCTTACGGTCGGTAAACAGAACGAAAGTGGGCGGACGCACGCCCGCCTGCGTGATGTAACGGATCTTACGCTCGGGCTCAAGTTTGAGCGTCTGCGCGAAACGGTTCAGCTCTCCGGTTGGGACTCGGAACGAAGCTGCGGCGTAGCTTTCGTCAATCGAGGCCAGCAGCCGGTTCAATCCCGAACTATTCTTGGCGGAAAGAAACACCACGGGCGCATAATCGACAAACTTCAACTCCTCGCGGACGCGCTGTTCAAAAGCGCGCCGGCCCAGGTTTTCAGCGGCATCCCATTTGTTGACGGCCACGACGACCGCGCGGCCCTCTTGATGGGCGTAGCCGGCGATGTTGGCATCGAGCCCGACAACGCCTTCGGTGGCGTCCAACAGCACCACCACAACGTCGGCCAGGCGGATGTTCTTGCGCGCCATGACCACGCTCAGCTTCTCGGCCATCAGATGGGTCTTGCCCTTGCGGCGGATGCCGGCCGTATCGACGAAGGTGTAGCGTTTGCCGCCGCGCGTGATGCTCTCATCCACCGCATCGCGCGTGGTGCCGGCCACCGGCGAGACGATGGCGCGTTCTTTGCCCACCAGCGCATTCAGCAACGTGGACTTGCCCACGTTAGGGCGCCCGATGATGGCCACGCGGATCTCGGGTGTTTCCGGAGCGGCGCCGGAGACCGCGGGCGCAAAACCGGCGGTCACATGGTCAAGCAGGTCTTCGATCCCCAAGCGGTGCTCGGCCGAGACGCCGAAGACGTCGCCGATGCCCAGCGAGTAGAACTCGTGGACCAGACCGGCGCAACCAGCAGCGTCGATCTTGTTCACGGCCAGCGTCATGGGCCTGCCCAGACGGCGCAGCAGGCGCGATAGTTCGCGGTCCACGGCGGTGACCCCGGCGCGCCCATCCACCAGAAGGATGACATGCGCGGCGCCGGCCAGCGCCACGCGCGCCTGCTTGAAGATCTCCGAAGCAATCAATTCTCTTTCGCCGGGCAGGATGCCGCCGGTGTCGATCAGGTCGAAGCGGCGTCCGCGGTGAACGGCTTCACCATGTATGCGGTCACGGGTGATGCCGGCTTCGTCGCCCACAATGGCGCGGCGTCTGCCCAGGATCGCGTTGAACAGGGTGGATTTTCCTACGTTGGGCCGGCCAACGATCACCACCGATGGCAGGTCCTCGGGAATCGGCATTGATGTTCATGATAGCATCGGCCTATGAACCGACGAGAACTCATACTTGGTCTGCCGGCGGCGGCCGCGCTGAGCCGCCCGGCGGCTGCGGCGTCGCCGGACGGGAAAGCCCGGCTGAAAGCCGCCCTTTGCGCTTACTCCTTCCGGGATGCGCTCAAGGCCAAAACTATGACTTATCAAGACCTGATCCGTCTGACCGCGGATCTCGGGGCCGACGGCGTGGACATGACCGTCTATTGGTTCCCGGACACTAGTGCACAATTCCTAAATTCGCTCCGGCGCACCGCCTACAAGTCCGCCGTGACCATCTACAGCCTCGCCATCAGCAGCGTGATGACGCAGCCAACTGCCGAGCTGCGCGCCAAGGCGGCGGCGGCGGTGAATCAGTGGGTGGATGTGGCCGAGCGGCTCGGGGCCGGCCACATCCGCGTGTTCGGCGGCGCCGTGCCCAAGGACGCCACCGAAGAACAGGCTGCCGGCTGGGTGGCGGAAGTGCTCGAACGGTCGGCGGAATACGCCGCCAGTAAAGGTGTCATCCTGGGCCTGGAGGACCACGGAGGCATCACCGAGCGCGCGGAAACCATTCTCCAAATCGTCAAGAAAGTGAATTCACCCTGGGTGGGCATCAACCTGGACACGGGAAACTTTACCGTGGATCCCTACCGGGAAATCGAAATGTGCTTGCCTTATGCGGCCAACGTACAGATGAAGACCCTGATCGCCGGTCCCGGCGGCAAGCGGACCGACTCGGATTGGGACCGCATCGCGGGCATGCTGGCGCAGGCCGGCTACCGCGGCTACCTGGCGCTGGAGTACGAGGACAAGCGGGAGCCTCCGGAAACCGCTGTGCCGCGATTGATAGGACGGCTGAAACAAATCGCGGCGAAGTACTCTGGCGCGTAGGCGCAGTGAGCCAGACCCGGATCTTATACTGGAGCTAGTGGCCTCCACCCGAACCAAGGCGCCCAGCGTGCGGGAGTTTTTCTCGCGCCATGGCGCACTCGCACGCTGGCATCCAAACTTTGAATTCCGGCCGGGCCAGTTGCAGATGGCTGAAGAGGTGGAAGCCGCTCTGACCGAGGGCCGCCACCTGATTGTAGAAGCCGGCACAGGGACCGGCAAGACCCTCGCCTACCTGGTGCCGGCTATCCTATCCGGCAAGCGTGTGGTGGTCAGCACCGGGACCAAAACTCTCCAGGAACAGCTCTTCTACAAGGACGTCCCGTTTCTGCAACAGCATTTTGAGCGGCCGCTGGCGGTCTGTTACATGAAGGGTCGCTCAAATTACCTCTGCCGGCAAAAACTTTACGACGCCGGGCGGGAGCCCATGCTGGAGGGGCTGGGGGAAGTGGCCGATTACCAGATGATCCGCGAATGGGAGCAGACCACCACAACCGGAGACCGCGCCGAAATCACGGATCTGCCCGAGGACAGCACGGCCTGGACCAAACTGGATGCGCGCCGCGAGAGCTGCGCCGGCCAGCGCTGCCCGCAATTCGAGCGGTGTTTCATCACTCTCATGCGCCAGCGCGCCGCCGCCAGCGACATCATCATCGTCAACCATCATCTCTTCTTTGCCGATCTGGCCGTGCGCGACGAGGACTTCGGCGGCGTGCTTCCGGACTACGCCGCTGTGGTCTTCGACGAGGCGCACGAAATCGAGGACGTCGCCGGGCAGTATTTCGGCGTGAGCATCAGCAATCACCAGATTCTGGATCTTCGCAAAGACATTGCCGCTCTAAGCCGCCGCAAGAGCTTGGGCTCGACTGAACTCGATCATGTACTCGAGCGCCTGGAAGAATGCTCGCGGGTTTTTTTCGGGCTGTTTGAAACCGAAGAAGGACGCAGCGCGTTCGCTCAACGGGAGCGTTTCCTGGAAAAGCACGAGCAACAGTACCGCGAACTGGTGGGCGCGCTGGAGCTGGTCTGGAGCCACCTGGAATTGATCAAGGATTCGCTTGACGAAGTGCTACCGCTGGCCCGCCGCACGCGCGAGCTGGCCGCCGCGCTCGCCTTCTGGATGGAAACCGGAGACCGCAGCTATGTGTACTGGATCGAGCGGCGCGGGCGGAGCTGCTATTTGCAGGCCACGCCGATCGAGGTGTCTTCCATTCTCCCGGACCGTTTGTTCGAGAGGACCAGCACGGTGATTCTGACTTCGGCGACGCTCGCCGTGGCCGGCTCTTTTGAATACGTCCAGCGCCGGCTGGGATTGCGCCACGCGCGTGGCCTGGTCGTACCCGGGCATTTCGATTACGCTTCCCAGACATTGCTCTACATCCCGCAGCAGTTGCCTGACCCGCGCAGCCCCGCGTTCACCGCCCAAGCCGCTGAGGAAATCGCGGCAATCCTTTCCCACAGCCGAGGCCGGGCGTTCGTCCTGTTCACCAGCTACCAGCAGATGCAGGCTGTTTATGAGCGTGTCGCGGCCCGCCTTGAATATCCCCTGCTGCTCCAGCGCACCGCCCCACGTTCGGTGCTGCTTGAACGGTTCCGCAATACACCCCACTCGGTGCTGTTCGCCACCAGTTCATTCTGGCAGGGGGTGGACGTGCCTGGCGAACAGTTAAGCTGCGTTATCATAGATAAACTACCGTTTGCGGTGCCGAGCGACCCGGTGGTAGATGCCAGGATCAACGCGATTCGCGATCAAGGGGGCAATCCATTTTACGAGTACCAGCTTCCGCAGGCCGCGATTGCCCTCAAACAAGGATTCGGCCGTTTGATACGCAGCCGCTCCGACCGCGGCGTCCTGGTGTTGTTGGACAACCGCATCCGTAAGCAACGCTACGGCCAGATCTTTTTTGACAGCCTGCCGGATTACCGCTTTACGACGGACCGTGCGGAAGTGGAGAAGTTTTTCAATGTTTGAAGTGACCGTGGAAGAAACCTTCGCCGCTGGACATGCGCTGCGCGACTATCACGGCAAGTGCGAGAACGTTCATGGCCACAACTACAAGGTCCGCGCCACGCTGGAGGGCCTGCAACTGGACCAGGCTGGTCTGCTGGTGGACTTCAGCGACCTGAAGAGGGCGCTGAGCCAGATCGTCGACCGCGTGGATCACAAGTTTCTGAACGACGTGGCCCCGTTCGACCGCCTGAACCCCTCGGCGGAGAATATGGCGCATTGGTTCTATGAGGAACTCTCCAGGAGCCTGGCCCCCCTGCTCGAAGCCAGAAACGCGCGCCTGGCGGAAGTGCGCATTTGGGAGACCGATACGTCGGTAGCCGCCTACCGTCCGTAATACTCGGCGTTCTTTTGGGCGAAGTGCGCCCACTTCTCCGGCAGATCGTCCAGCGGGAAAATGGCTGATACCGGGCACACCGGCACACAGGCGCCGCAATCAATGCACTCGACCGGATCGATATAGAGCATCTCCGCGCCTTCAAAGGCGGCCTCATCTTTGCGCGGGTGAATGCAGTCCACCGGACAGGCATCCACGCAAGCAGTATCCTTGGTCCCAATACAGGGTTCCGCAATCACATAAGCCATAAACTGTTTTCCCCCAGCGTGGTCGGAGCATCCGCCGACAAAACAGCTATACCACACTGAAAACGGCCGGCGCAAAGGGCGGCGCCGGCCGGGGAGAGCCGCGCGGACATCGGCAAGCCGAGGTTGGCGAGACGATTCCATCATGATATTATCTTTCAAGATCCTCCTCAACGACATGAGCGAGGATGCTCTCCCATGCAGAGACACAGCTTCCGCCGCGGCCGGCTCAGTGAACAATTGGTAACCGAATTAGAAACCATGATCCTGGAGGAGTACCCGCAGCCCGATCTGCCCTTGCCCAAAGAGGATGAACTGGCCGCACGCTTCGGCGTGAGCCGCCTCGTGGTGCGCGAGGCCATGAAAATTCTTGAGGACCGGGGGCTTGTCGAGGTGCGCGCGGGCAGGGGGACGCGTACGGTGGCGCGGCTTCCGGAGAAGGCGAAAGAAGCCTTGGGGCGTCTTTTCAAGGATCAGCAGGTACCTTCGCTGGCTGACATGGAAGCCATGCTCGAATTGCGCCAAGTGCTCGAAGAAGCTTCGGCGGAATTGGCCGCCGTGCGGGCCACCCCGGAGGACTTAAGAGAAATGGAACGCGCGCTGGACGGCATGTCCAACGCAAGCCCCGAGCCGGAAACCATCCAAGCGGATTTCGACTTCCACCGGACGGTCGCAAAGGCCTCTCATAACCGGTATCTGGAATGCGTTCTGGATCCGCTGATGCACGTTTTTCTGGAGCAGATCAAACTGACCAACAGCTACAGCGTAGGGACTGACCTGCATCGTCATATCTTTGAGGCCATCCGCTGCGGCAACCGGCTGGCCGCGCGGCAGGCTGTGCGGCGGCTCATGCGCGACACCAGGAACCACATTAGGGTAGCGATCCGCACTCTGGGAAATCCTTCCGAGCGTCCGGTTAGGGCTTGACAGGGGATCCAGAAACATATAACATATGATCTTTAGCCGGCTGGACGGCTGAAGAACTTGCTGGGCGGCAACTGCCCACATAGCTTGGAGGTGATCCTATGAAGCGCATTCTGCTCGCGGTTGTCCTGCTCAGCGCCAACATCTTCGCGCAGAGTGTCACCAGCACTCTGGTGGGAACCGTCAGAGACACGACCGGCGTCATTGCTGGCGCCAGAGTCATCATCACCAATCAAGGCACCGGCGCCGTCTGGCACTCCTCGGCCAACCAGGCTGGCGATTACACGGTGACGAATCTGCCCGCTGGAACCTATTCGGTGCGCGTGGAGCATCCCGGCTACCAGTCTGCAACCGTAGAGGGAATCCGGTTGATGCTGAATCGCACGGTGCGAACCGATGTCAATTTGGTTCCGGGAGAGGTGCGGCAGACCATTGAAGTCGTGGCCAGCTCCCCGGTGGTGCAGTCGGAAACGTCTTCTCTCTCCACGATTGTCGATTCGACGGCGCTCGAGCAAATTCCGGTGAACGGCAGAACTCTGGACACATTCATTCTCACCGTTGCGGGCAACGCCGGCGACTGGTCTTCGAACCCGAAAATCGGCGGCGCGCAGCATTGGGGTGGGAGCGTCTTCACGGTGAACGGCGTTACTTTCAACGACCTGGGAAACGGCGGCGCCGCTTACTCGTACACCACGGCGCTGGCCACGCAACCCTCTCTGGAGACCATCCAGGAATTCAAGGTGGAGAGCAACAGCGCCAAGGCGGAATACGGCGGCTCGGTGGCCGTGTCGATCCTGACCAAGAGTGGCACCAACGAGTTTCACGGATCGCTGTTTGCATACAACCGCAACCGGGAACTGGCCGCCAACCAGTTCTTCAGCAACGCGGCAGGAAAGCTCAAGCCGCCTTATAACCGCAACGAATTCGGCGCATCCCTGGGCGGTCCGGTGGTCAAGAAAAGCACATTCTTTTTCTTATCCTATGAGGGGCTGCGGCTGCGGAATTCCAATCCTGGAACCTTTTCAGTTCCCATAGCCGCTATACGCGGGGGCGATTTCACCGGCTATCCGGCCATCAAGGACCCACTCAGCGGAACATCCTTCCCCAACAACCAGATCCCGGCGGCCCGGATCGACCCGCGGCCAACCAAAGTGCACTCGTTCGTACCCCTGCCGACC
>CAYSBM010000034.1:0-4963 GCA_964429095.1 uncultured Solibacteraceae bacterium
GCGGCGGATCGCCGGCGGAAACCTTGCCGGTTACTTGGCCCAATCCGGCCCCCGCCACCGCCGCCCATCGAAAATTCAGCGCCGTCAGTTGAGCGTTGCGTTGCTGAAAATCGTAGCCGGGCTGGTGGCAAAGCAGGCAGTCGGCTTCCACAACGCCGGTCTGCGACCAGCGCGCCCGGAAATAGTCGCCGTCCAGGCCGTTGTCACCGCCCGGCGTCATCCCGGCGGCGGGATCTTTCATGCGTTCGTCATAGCGGGCGCCGTCACGGTCGTATTCCAGAGGTCCGCCGCCTGGGTGGCAATTGCCGCAAGTCGCGGTGACGAAATCGAATGACGTCATGTCGATCATGCGGGGGTTGCGGTTGTGCTTCGGCGCCAGTTGGCGGTAGAGCGGCGCCGGCGAGCACCAGTTGCCGCCATAATTGCCCGGCGCCAAGACGCAGTTGTAGCGCGCCGCGTACTCGGCCGGCATGGCTTCGCCTTTACCTTGCATGAAGTGGTAACCCTGCGTGATCTTGGCGTAGTCGTGACAACCTTTGGCGCCGCAAGTCTGTTTGGGCGAATAGGGAGCGTTGGCATTCAGGTTCTTGAGCGGATGAATAACGGCTCCCGACTCATCGCGCAGTGGAAATGGAGGGCATACGCCGCTGGCAGCCGGACGCACGTCCTGGGGAATCAGCGTCAAGAGCGCAAGAAGACCTAACAAATTTCTCATATTGGATCCCCACTGCCGCGGCGCGCGGTGTTATTGTGCTCTCTGCGACAGCAACGCCTTCAACTCGGCGACCGTGGGCACGCGGCCCATGGTCAGAACTTTGCCGTCGACGACCACAGCCGGCGTACGCATCACGCCCAGCCGGGCGATTTCGGCCCAGTCGGTGACATGCTGGATCTCAGCAGCCAGGTCCAGCTCCGCGCAAGCGTTGATGACGTTCTTTTCCGTGGTTTTACAATTTGCACATCCGGGCCCTGCCACTTGGATTTTCATTGCTCTGTTCGTCCTTCTTTCTCGTTTGCTTTTCAACCCATCGCTTTCCGCCGTTTGCCCTCGACAGCGGCCAGCACCGCTTCAATGCAACCGAAGAACCTCAGAACACAGGGAACGCGCAAACTGTAAAACACCTGCGCGCCACGCTTGTCTACCTCTACAAGTCCCGCCGTCTTCAGAATGGACAGGTGCTTGGAAACGGTGGACATGTCCGCCCCCACCATGCGCTGCAATTCGCACACACAGCGTGGCTGGCGGGACAGTTCCTCGACCAAGAACAGCCTTGTGGGATGCGCCAGAGCCTTGACGATTGCCGCTCTGGCTTCCAGCCTCAAGCGTGTTCTGCGGTTCATAAGTTGCCTACTTGGCAATTTAGCCAAATAACGAATCCGTGTCAACTTAACCTGTTGCGTATTGCGCGAACCTCAGGCATGTTGGGCTGGGAAACGTTGTGAAAAGGGGATCTCCGATTTGGACCCCGGCTTTCTGTCAAAGCGCGATGATGCCATCACGCTTTGCGCCGAGCAGCCTTGTCCTGCCCTCCCCTCTCCGGCCAAGCGTCTGCACTGGCCTGTGGAAGACCCCGCCAGTCCGGCTCCGAGCGCCGAAGTGGAAGCTGAACGTTACCGCCAGGCCCGCGAGCAGATCCGCTCTCTGCTGGAGCGCTTCGCGCGCCAGCACAACATTACCATCTCGGACGGGTATGATACGAAACAGAGATGAAGCGCCTGGTTGCGTTGCTGCTTGCGCCGCTGGTCTGGGGCTCCGGCCAGGACTGGATCGAAGTCCGTTCCGGACCATTTGAAATCTTCACCCCTGCCGGCGCACGCACGGCGGGCCGCGCCATGGCGTATTGCGAGCAGTTGCGCAACGCTTTGGAACTCAGCCTCGGCAGAACGGATCTGGTCACGGTCTGGCCCATTCGCATCGTGCTGTTTGGCGACGGCCGGGCGCGCGCGCGTTACCCCTCTGGGTTCGTCAACGGGCGCGACGCGCACCTTGTGGCGCTCACGGCCGGCGCTCCGCCGCCTCTCGATTTCGCCGCCGGAATTGTGCGCATTCTGCTGCGCGATAACACCGCGGCTTTGCCGCAGTCGATTGAATATGGGCTGATCGCCTTGTTCTCCACGCTGGAAGTCAAAGGGTTGCGCGTGACGCTGGGCGCCCCGCCTCCGCCGGCCGGGCGCAACCTGGATTGGGCGCGCTTGCAAATGCTGGCGACCAGCCCGGATTACAGCGGGCGGTTGCGCGTCATGTTGGGAAACCTGGCGCGCGGCGCCGAACTGGCTCCCTCCGCGCTGAACGCCTTCAACAAGCCTATCGAGGCTATTGACCAGGAAGCGGCTGCGTACCTGGCCAAAGGAATTTTCCAAACCATCGCCGTCTCCGCGCGGCCTATCGATGCCGAACGCGATTACTATCCCCGGAGGGTCCCGCCGGAACGGATCTCCGCCATTCTGGCGGAACTGGCGGGTGCGCCGCTTGAGGAACCAACGCCCGGCGCACGCACACTCGTCGAGCGCGCCGCAAGGGAACCAGACCCGGCTAAAGCCCGGCGACTGCTCGAACAAGCTATCCGTCTCAATCCTCGATGGGCTGAACCGCACGCGCGGCTGGCCAGTTTGGAAACCGCGACGGACGCGAAAATTGCGCGTTTGAAAGCCGCCGCCAAACTGGACCCGCGTGGCGGCTATGAAGCGCTGGCGCGCGCCGCCGAAGCCGCCGAGCGTCAGCGTTTGGAGGAGGAACGGGAGCGCTCGCTGGAACGCGCCCGTCAGCAGGAGCTCGCACGGATACGGGCTGCCGAGGAAAAGGCGAACCGTGGTTTGACGCCGCTGCCTGCCGGCGAGAAAGTGGAAGCTTGGTGGGATGGGCCGCAACCGGACCGCAGGTTGGAAGGCATGCTCGAGCACGTGGATTGCGTGCGGGGCGCAGCGCGGCTCCTGGTGCGCGATTCCGGACACACCACCACGCAACTGTTGATTCGCGAACCGGAGAAAGTGGCCTTGCGCGGAACCAGCGGCGCAACCCTCGCCTGCGGCCCCCAACGCCCGCCGCGCCGGGTGGTGATCGAGTACTTCGCCAAGCCAGACAGGCAGTGGGGCACGGCCGGAGAGGTCGCCACTGTGGAGTTCCGCTAAGTGAAAAGGATTCCGGCGCGCTGGCTGGTTTTCGGCGTGTTCATTGGTTCTTCGGTGCTGAATTATTTGGACCGGCAGGCGCTGGCTGCCCTGGCGCCACTGCTATGCTCCGAACTACATCTGTCAAACACTGATTACGGCTTGGTTCTCTCATCTTTTTCGATTGTCTACGCCGCCGCCGCGCCTCTGGCGGGGCTCCTGCTCGACCGAGTGGGACTGACATACGGTATTGCGCTGCTGGTCGCGCTGTGGTCGGCAGCGGGCTCAGCTACCGGTCTCGCACAGGGACTTGCGGGACTGCTAATTTGCCGCGCCGTGCTCGGTGCGGCGCAAGCGGGTGGCGTGCCGGCCTCCGGCAAAGCCATCCGCCAGTATTTGGACGCCCCCGAACGAGCTCTGGGCAACGCCTTCAGCCAGCTTGGCTTAAGCTTGGGCGCGATGGCGGCGCCGCCGCTGGCGGCATGGCTCGCCCTGATCTACGGCTGGCGTAGCGCGTTTCTAGCCACTGGATTGCTAGGATTCCTCTGGATTCCTGCATGGCTTGCTACGGTGCGGCGCATGCCTGCACCGGCAGTTGCGCCTGCCGCAAATTGGCGCGGCACAGCCACGCTGCTGCGTGACCGTCGACTCTGGGGCTTCGTCGCCGCTAACATCCTTTCGATGTTGGGTTACTCGCTGTGGACCAACTGGACCACGGTTTATCTGGTGGGAGCGCACGGCCAAAGCGTGGTCCAAGCGGCGCGCTATGCATGGCTGCCGCCGCTGGCGGCCAACCTCGGCGGAGCGCTTGGAGGCTGGCTCAGCCTGCGCCTGATACGGCGGAACACCGAACCGTGCCAGGCACGTTATCGCGTCTGTGTGTGGGCGGCCATAGCCGGACTCGCGGCGGCTGCCATACCGCTGGCGGGTTCCGCATGGCTCGCCATTGCGCTGGTGTCGTTCAACTTCTTTACGGTCGCAGCCTTCAGCGTTAACCTGTACAGCATGCCTTTGGATGTATTCGAACCCTCGCAGGCGGCCTTCAGCGTTTCTCTTCTCACGGCCGCCTATGGTCTCATGCAGACTCTGGCGTCGCCGTTGATCGGGGCATCGGTCGCCCATTATGGATTCGGGCCGCTGTGCCTGGCGGCTGGCGCAGCGCCGCTGGCGGCAGTTGCTGCTCTGAGACTTACGCGGAGGACGGCGTGAGGGCTCTCAAGCAGTTGATCAAATCAGCGATATTTAAGCTGCTAGGCAAAGAACCCGAGGCCGTGGTGCTGCATTTTTGGACCGGCCAGCAGACCCTGGTCCAGCGCATGAGCGAGGAAGTCCTCAGTTTACTGCCGGACCGGCGCCATTTCTTGGTGACCCTGGAGACCGGCGCGCCCGCTCCGCAAGTGGCCGTTACCGGCGTGATTATGCTGCGGCCGGCCCCGTCCTGGTTTCTCTACAGGCAACTGCGGCGGGAATTGAAGCGCTACCGCATCGGCATGTCCGCTGTGCTGTTCAGCCCGGACCCCGGATTTGACCCGCTACGCCGCGCGGCCTGGCTGTTGGCGCCGCGGAAGATCCTGGCCTACAACTCCCGTCTGGAACGGCACCACCTGCGGCTGCGCTCAGCCATTGCTTCCTGGCTGTTCTTGCGTGGGGTGCCGCTCGACCGCATCTATCTGCGGCCCACATGGCTTTGTCCGCTTAAGCGCGACCGCACCTTTCCGGCAGCCTTGCTACGGGTGTTCGAAGGCCGGCCACCGGCGGCGGACCGCCCAAAGGTGGCGGTCCTTTCCCCTTATTTTCCTTACCCGCTTTCCCACGGCGGCGCGGTGCGCATCTACCACCTGCTCCGGGAAGCCTC
>CAYSBM010000034.1:4973-13796 GCA_964429095.1 uncultured Solibacteraceae bacterium
CCAATTCGATATATACTTACTGGCCTTCGCTGAACCGCCTCAACTGACCCATGTCCATCCTGTGCTGTCGTTTTGCGCCAAAGCGGCATTATTCAGCATGCCGCGCTACCGCGAGCCGCGCTGGGCCACCTTGCTTCCGCCGGAGGTGCGGGAATTCCAGTCTCCGGCTGTGCGGCAACCCCTCGAACGCTGGCGGCAGGAATGCGGAATTGAACTGGTCCAGGTGGAGTACACTCAACTGGCCAGCTACGGCGGCGACGTGCTGGTCGAGCACGACGTAACCTCAGATCTTTACGCGCAAGTCTACGCCTCTGCACGCACGCTGCGTGCATGGTGGGACCTCTGGCGGTGGCGGCGCTTCGAATTCCGCGCCGTTAGGCGTTTTTCGCGCGTGGTTTTCATGTCCGATAAAGACGCCGCCCAAATACCCCACCCGGCGGCGGCGGTCATCCCTAACGGAGTCGATCTGGAGCGCTTCACCCCGCAGCCTGAACCCATTGCGCCGCGGCTGCTGTTTGTAGGCTCGTTCAGGCATTTTCCCAACATTGTGGCCTACCGGTTTCTGGTAGAGCAGATCTGGCCGTTGCTCAAGGACCGCTTTCCGGATCTCACCTTGACGGTAGTGGCAGGTCCCAACCATGAACACTACTGGCGCGAGCACACCGGCAAGCTGGAGATGCCGCGCAAGGAACGCATCTCGGTGGAAGGTTTCGTCTCCGACGTTCAGCCTCTCTATGCAAGTTCCACCCTGGCTTTGGCCCGCACGCTGGTTTCCGCAGGCACGAACGTGAAGGTTCTGGAAGCCATGGCCAGTCAACGGGCCGTGGTTTCCACGCCCTCCGGCTGCTCCGGCATCGCGGTCACCCATGGGGAAAGTGTGTGGATCGCCCAAACACCCAAGGAATTCGCCGAAGGGATCGGCCGTCTGCTGGTGGACGCCGAACTCCGGCGCCGCATAGCATCCAATGCGCTGCGCATCGCGCACCAGCGCTACGGCTGGCGCGCCTTGGGAGCACACCAGAGGCAGCTCTGGAAAGAGATTCTAGCTTCCCGGCTTCGCCTGCGCCGCGCCACCGCTGCCGACCTGGATGCCATCAGGCGAATTCAGAACCAAACCCAGGAAGCGTCGCATTGGCAGCCGGAGCGCTACTTGGACTACCACACCACCGTAGCGCTGTATGGCGAAACCATAGCCGGCTTTGTGGCCGCGCACCGGACGGCTCCGGCTGAAGCCGAGATCTTGAACCTCGCCGTTGCGCCTGAGCTCCGCCGCCGCGGCGTAGCCACGCATCTGATGCAGGATTGCTTCGCGCGGCTGCCAGGAACGTTCTTCCTCGAGGTCCGCGCTTCCAATCAAGCGGCACGCAGCCTCTATCTCCGGCTGGGGTTCACGCCCGTAGGGGTCCGGCCTCGCTATTATGACAATCCGGTTGAAGACGCGGTTGTCATGCGGCGGCAGTCATGTTAACTTCAAATAGCGGTTGGCCCCGCCAGGCCGGCCGTCAACGAGCTGTTTCATGACGTTCCGAGCAAGTTTCCGCTGTGCCGGCGTTCTGGCGCATTTGCGCGGGCGCAGTCACGTCACGAAGGAGGCACCCCCAAATGGTGAAAACCACCGATGAACTCAAAGCGCATCTGATGGAGTCCAACGAGCAGTTCCGGCTTCTGGTTCATCAACATGCAGAGTATTCCCGGCGGCTGGAAGAACTGGAAGCGCGGCCCCACCTCAGCAGCGAAGAGCAGGTGGAAGAGGTTAAGCTCAAGAAGATCAAACTCCGCTTGAAAGACCAGATGCAGGAGATCATGAGCCGCTACCGAACAGAGCAGACTGTGTAGCTGCCTCATCGGATGCGCTGGAGTCCGATCGCGTATACTGCCCGGTCCGGAGAACCCGGACCGGGCTCTCGTTTTAGGCGAACATCACCATGTGATTCAAACCATCGCCGGCGCGGAATGCCAGTCCGCGTCTGAACTTTGCTTTGCCGTGTTACTTTCCGCTTTCCGTCGGGGATGCCCAGCCCTTGTAGCTTGGGCTAGGCGGGAATCTGGCGCTGGGGCCGGGGCACCGCATAGCGCGCGTTCGCTAAGATAGGGGAGTCATGTCCGATAATCGTCCCTTGGCGGCCATCACAGGCGCTTCGTCCGGGCTAGGCGCCATGTTCGCGCGCAAGCTCGCCGCTCGCGGTTATGATCTTCTGCTGGTTGCCCGGCGCCGCGCCCGGATGCAAGCCCTGGCGGCCGGACTCCCGGTGCATTGCGAGATTGTCGAAGCAGATCTCACCCGTGATGAGGCTGTCGATGCCGTGGCGGCGCGGCTCATCCAGGCGCCGAACCTCGAGTTGCTAGTAAACAACGCCGGGTTCGGCACTATGGGCCGCTTTTTTGAGTCATCGCTGGATGCCCCGCTGGCCATGCACAGACTGCACATTCTGGCGGTGCTGCGGCTTTCGCACGCGGCCCTAGCTGGCATGGTGGCCAGAAACCAAGGCGCCATCATTAACGTCAGTTCGGTGGCGGGATTCTGGCTGACGCCCGGCACCACATATGGCGCAACCAAGCACTGGATAAACGCTTTTACCGAGTCTCTTTTTCTGGAATTGAAACAGGCAGGCTCGGCAGTCCGCGTGCAAGCGCTGTGTCCTGGCTTCACCTATACTGAGTTCCACGACACCGCCAACATGGACCGGAGCATCGCGCCCAAGAGCTGGTGGTTGGAGGCGGATTACGTCGTAGAGGAATCACTCAGAGCGCTGGACAAGGGAACGCTCTACGTGGTGCCTGCATTCCGCTACAAGTGTCTGGTTTGGCTGGCCGGATTATTGCCGCGCCCGGCCAAACACTGGCTGGCGCTCAGAGACCCCAGCGGCGGCCGAAGGCCTGACCTCGCGGATGGCCATTAACACTGGGCGCGCCGCAGGCGGTAGTCTTCCACCTGCGGCATGCGGATGACGCGGCACATCTCAAACAACCGGGAACGGGCCCGGATGCCGATACGCTCGGCCAGAGTGACGCGCGCGTATACCTTCATGGGAGCGTTGGGACCGCGTTCAACCACTGTGCTGCCGGCATCCGGATCCGGAAGGTTGGTGGTAGCGATCAACGGCTTGCGATGGTTGCAGCGGTAAGTGACAATGCTGGTCACGGTGTCCTCAACCCAATCGGTGACCCGGTGCGCCCCTAGATCGTCGAGCAGCAGGATTTCGGCGTCCAGCGCCGCCCGGTACGCTTCGCGGTCGCTCTGGCCGCTGGCAGCATCATAGCCGGCGCGGATCCGCTCCAGCAAATTCTGATAATCGTAGAACAGGCCCTCAAATCCCCGTGAAATCAAGATGCGGAGCGCCGCCACAGCCAAGTGTGTCTTTCCCGTTCCGGGCTCGCCGATCAGCAACAAACCCGGCTTCTCGGTGTCCGGAAATTCCCGGGCGTAGGAACGCACCGTGAGCAGCACCCCCGCCAGCGCCCGGTGCGCCGCCGGGTTGTCCTGCGGCAAGAGAAAATTTTCCAGCGAAGCTCCCGCGTAAAGCGGCGGAATGCCGGCATTCTCTTCGATCGTCCGCATGCGGTCGGCCGCGGCGCAGTCGCAGCGTTCAGCCGCCGAAAGGCCTTCCTGCTCGGTGATCACCCAACCCGTTCCGCCGCATTTCGGGCATCTTTCCGAGTTCATCCGTAGGGTGATTGTAGCAAGCCGGACCGCCATTTGTTAGAGTGGCTTCAACGGCTCATGGCGGCAGATAGCATCAAAGGGTCCCTCAAACAGCGCGGCGTGCGCCTGACGCGCCAGCGGCGCATTTTGCTGGATCTCATCGACCGGTCCGGCCAGCACCTGGACGCCGAACATCTTTACGAACTGGCCAAGGAACGCGATCCCAAATTGAACCGCGTGACCGTCTACCGCACGCTGCGCCTGTTGAAGGAAACCGGGCTGGTGGACGAACTGGACCTGATGCACTATGTAGGGGGGCAGCATTACTACGAGACGCGCTTGAAGCAGGAGCATGCACATGTCATCTGCCTGCGCTGCGGCCGGGTCGAGGAATTTTACGGCGAGCCGCTACAGCGATTGCGCCAGGAAATCGAAGATCATTTCGGATTCCAGGTCGAACTGGCGCGGACCGAGGTGGGTGGCTATTGCCCCCACTGCCAGGCGCTGCGAAGCCAGGAATCGGCCGACGCTGCCGGTGACCCGGCTCCAGCCGCTACCGGTAAGCCCACCGTCAAACGCCCCCATCCATAAGCAACGCCGCTTCTCCACAGCTTCTACTACACTGGAAGCCATGACATCACGCCGGAGATTTCTCGCAGCCGCCGGCGCCAGCTTGGGCGCAGATTGCCTTGAAGCCCGGCCGTCCCAACTCCGATTCCGTGCGCTTCCGGGCGGCGAATTCGCCTTTGATACCGGCCTGGTGCGCGGGAAGCTCCGCGTGGGAGGCAAGTCGTTCGGGCTCGGCGAAGTGACGCACGCCAGCACGGGGGCGCCGGTCTCACGCGCTTACGGGCTCTTCGGTCATTACCGCGTCTTCACCACCAATCACCGCTATGGCGGCGGCGCGTGGGACTGGCCAAGCGAAGCCGAGCTGCTCGGTGACGGCTCTGTTCTAGTACGTTGGCCGGCTGTGGAAGGCCGGCCCTTCGAAATGCAAGCGCACTACCGGTGGACCGCGCACGACACCTTCGACCTGGAGACTACAGTGGCGGCGAAAGCCGAGTTGCCGGACTTCGAGTCCTTCCTGGCATCCTATTTCGACCCCAGGTTTACGCAGTCGCTGGTTTACGCCCGGGATCCTGAAAGCGGTCCGGCGTTTCTGGCGGCTGAGCAAAGCCAGGGGGTGTGGCAGATGTTCCCGCGCGACCAAGCGGCGCTTAAGATCATCCACGATGGCCGCTGGTCGATCCCACCCAGCCCCGTTGAGTGGGCGATACGGCCGCTGATCGTTTGTCCCCTCGGCATCCGCCGCGCACCTTCCGCCGGGCTTGCCGCCGTTGTGATGGCCCCTCCCGAGGATAGCTACGCAGTCGCCACTCCGCACCAGACGGAGGGACATTTCTCGTTATACCTGGCGCAGTTTGGCCGCACAATCCGGACCGGCGAAACCGCGCACGCCCGGGCCCGGCTGGTTATCGGCTCCGGCATCACCGACGAACGGGCCGTCCAGTTGTACCACAAGTTCGTCCGATAGCGGTTCAGGCGAGCGCCTCCATCATCGCCACAAAGTTCGCAACCGGGGTGCGCGCCTGCACGTTGTGCACGGTATTGAAGACGAAGCCGCCGCCCGCAGAGAAGATGTTCACGCGGCGCTTGACCTGTTCGCGCACCTGTTCCGGCGTGCCGAATGGCAACACGCTCTGTGTGTCCACGCCTCCTCCCCAAAACACGATGTCGCGGCCGTATTTCTGCTTCAACTTTTCCGGTTCCATCCCCGCAGCCGAGCACTGCACGGGGTTGAGAATATCGAAACCGCACTCGATGAACTCCGGGATGAGTTTTTCCACTGCCCCGCAGCTATGCTTGAACACGCGCCAACCCGTGTGCGCGTGGATCCAGCCCGTTAACCGCTTGTAGTAGGGAGCCCAAAGCTCGCGAAAAGTCTCCACCGAGCAAAATGTAGACTTCTGGGTTCCAAAATCTGTTCCGCAAATGTTGATGACGTCAATGGCCTCGCCGAAGCGCGCGGCAATGCGCTGGATGTTGGCTAGCCCCACCGCCGACTGGCCGTCGAACACCGCGTGCACATAATCCCGCCTCGACCGCGTGGCCATGTACCACTCGGCGACGCTGCGGATGCCGCGCGGCTGCGCCAGAGCCGGGCCGGGTATGTGGCTGACGTCGCCCAGCGCAGTGCCGCCGAAATTACCGATCACCAACCGCCCGGTGGCGCGCGCACGCCGGGCGCTGGCTTCCAAAAACGCCAGCTCCTCTTCGCTCAACGGCTGAAAGTCCACCAGATTGTCGCGCGGATCCAGCGTCTCCTCGTCTATTTCCGGTTGCCGCTCGAGGTTGTCGAAAAAGTAGCCGTCCGAGGGCATCATGGCGCTGGGCGGCGCCGAAGTGTCGCCGCCGGGATGCATGAAGATTTCGCCGCCTGGCCCCCGGGTCACGTTGAACCTTCCGGGCACTAGCACCTCCAGCCCGTCTGGCATGCGCCACGGCTTCCAGTCCTCGTTGGGAAAGCCGTAGCGCGTATTGCGCCGGATCACGGCTTCGGTATCCACCCCCAGGACCTGCTTCAAGTCCTCCTCGATCTCGCCCAGCATTTGCCCGGGATCGATCACTCTTACGAGCTTCTTTTCCAGGCCGTAGTGCTCCCGCAGGGCGGCCACCCCGCTCACATGGATTCCAGTGACGAAGGTGCCACCGAAATCGATTGGGACACGGTCCGGCCCCTGGTGGGCCAAGGCCGCCAGAACTCTCTCTCGGCTGGTCATACTCCCCCAGTTTACAGGCGGCGCGTCCGTCGAGGTTGCGCCGCCAGTGCTTGCTCCGCTGCCAAGGCACAACCCGGCGCGCCGCGCGCGGTCCGTTTCATCGCAGACGCCGGTCCGGAGCCATGCGCGATGCGCGTCATCTTATACGAATCATCAGCCCAGCAGGCAGGCCGGAATCTCGGGCAAAGCTGCGCCGCAGGTGGCGCGATGGCGTTCGAACGAGGCGGCATCGCGGCCTTCCAGACGCAGCGTCAGCGCCGTCTCGGTCACCGATTCGCGCAACAGGATGAAACCGTCTGCGGTTTCGATCCGCAAACCATCGATAGTCACTTCCCCGGCGATACCGGGCAAAGCCCGCAACCGCGCAGCGGCCTGCCGGAAGCTGATTTCGCCGCCGCGCAGGCGTATGTCGGGGGTTAGAAAGAACGGTGGGACGGCGGTGCGCAACCGCCCAAGCGGACCGAGCCGCGCCACCATGTCCGCCATCATTAGGGCGCAAAAGATGCCGTCGTCGCCGCCGTCCAGTTCGTCAAAGAAATAGTGGCCGCTCGCCTCGCAGCCCAGCACCCCATGCTCCCGTATCATGCGGCTCTTAATAAAAGCGTGACCGCTGCGCTCCATACACGGCCGCAGGCCCGCAAGCTCCGCCTCCCGCCTCACCAGATCGGAGAGCTTCAGATCATAGACCATCGCGCGCCCGGCTGAAGCGGGCGCCAACAGGCGCACCAGGAGCACGGCCACGACGTCAGCCGGAACCACGGCGCCCGATTCATCGGCGAAAGCCACCCGGTCGCCGTCGCCGTCCCAGGCGATGCCCAGACGGGCGCCGGTTTCGCGAACCCTTTCCGACAGCGCGGTGAGATTCGCCGCTACGGCCGAATCCGGGGGCCGGTTGGGATAGCGCCCGTCGATTTCACAGAACAGCCGTTCCACCCGAAACCCGAGCGCCTCAAACAGCGCCGGTCCGATCCGGCTCATGGCGCCGTTGCCCGCGTCGAGGACCACGTGCATGCCGGGTTCGAGCTGGCTCCAGCGGCCCTGGATCCAGGCGGCGTATTCCGGCAAAGGATCGATGGTTTCGACGGCGCCGCCCAGCTCACGAAACTCGCCGCGCTCGCAGGCTGCCCGCAGAGCCTGAAGCTCCTCCGGGGTGGGAGGAAAATGATTGATCATCAGCTTCAGCCCGTTATGATCCGGCGGGTTGTGCGACGCCGTTACAATCAGAACGGCATCGGTCTTCAAGCGCCGGTGCGTGAAGTAGGCGGCCGGGGTGGGGATCTGTCCCGCATCGAGCACGTGCGCACCGCTGGCGGCGAGGCCCGCAATCAAAGCCGCTTTGAGTTCCGGAGTGCTGAGGCGGAAATCGCCGGCCACCAGCGCGCGCGCGCCCGGTTCGCAGCGGCTGGCGACGGCTCTGCCGATGCGGCGGTACAAGCCGGGCGATACTTCGCTCGGAAACAGGCCCCGCAAATCGCAGGCCTTCCAGGCGCTCATGTCCCATACCCCCGCCGCCGGCAGGCTTCGCGGAACTTCAGGTAGAGCTCCTGATAAGACGAGCTGCGCTCTGCGTCCGGCTCAAATCGCGCCGCGATGCGCGTCATCGCGCCGGCCGCCGCCAGGACGTCTCCGCCGAACCAGGCGCCCGCAGCCGCCAGAACCGCCGCTCCGAACGCGGCGCCGGGCTGAGCCGCGCGCAGTATGGTGCGGCCCAGAATGTCAGCGCGCATTTGGCTGACGATGGCGCTGCCGGCAGCGCCGCCCCCGCTCGTGTACACCGAGCCTCCGAGCGCCACTCCGGCGCCGGCCAGAATTTCATATCCCCAGCGTTCTACGAACCCCAGCGACTGCAACTGCGCCGCGCACCACTCGCCTCGCCCTCGCGGGCGGCCTTCGACAAACGTCTCCGCCTCGCGGTTCCGGAATGGGAACCGCTCGCCCCGGCCGGCGAGCAGATAACAGATAACCGGCGAAGGCAGATGGGGCAGCGCCAGCCGCTCCCGTTGCTCGGGCGTCAGCGGAGGATCCTCGTTCCGGATGCTGCCCGGTCCGGAATTGCTGGCTGCGCCGGGCGCCCATAGTCCTGAGGGGTGCAGGTGCGAATAGATGCCCGCATGCGGAGAGGGTGGCGTAACGCTCAATGCTTTCCACACCAGCGTGGTTCCCAAGGTGGTGTTGAGCGCTCCGGGCGCATTGGCCCCCGAGGCGACGAGGCTGGCCATACCGTCGGTCGCCCCGGCAAACACGGGCGCGCCGGCGCGCAGCAACCCGGAGCCCGCTCTTACCTGCCCCATACGCTCGCCGGGCCGCACCACACGGGGCAGCAGTTCGCGCGCGATCCCGCTGGCCGCCGTGGCCTCGCCCCAGTCCATGGAGGCGGGATCGTATCCCAGTTTCAGACAG
>CAYSBM010000035.1:0-8480 GCA_964429095.1 uncultured Solibacteraceae bacterium
GCCGCAGCATCCCAGACAGCGGACAGCCTCGATCGAAAACTCGCCGTCCTCGGTAACCTCCCCATGTCCGATGCCCAGTCTCGCCTTGGCGTGCTCCCAAAGCTGTTCGGCGCCGTTCAGCAGACAACTAATATTGGTGCAGATCTGTATATGATGGCGTCCGGCGGGCTTGCGCCGCAGCATGGTGTAGTAGCTGACCACCTCCTCCACCTGCGCAGGCTCCAGTGCGAGGCGCGAGGCGATTTCGGCGACCACCTCCGGTGTCACCGCCCCCATTTCATCCTGTGCAAACATAAGCATGGGGATGAGCGCGGCGCGTTGCTTGCCCGGCGGGTAGCAAGCCACCAGCTTGGCGAACTTGGCTTCCAGATCGGCGGAAAATGTCATCTAGCGGTCCACGTCTCCCAGTACGATATCCAGGCTTCCCAGCGTGGTAATGATGTCGGCCAGCAGCCGCCCTTCAATTGCCTGCGGCAGGGCCTGCAAATTGCCGAAGCTGGGTGTGCGCATATGCACGCGCCAGGGTTTTGCGCCTCCGTCGCTCACCACATAGTAACCCAGCTCGCCGCGCGGGGATTCCACGGCCTGATAAACCTCGCCCGCCGGGACACGAAAACCTTCGGTGACGATCTTGAAATGATAGATCAGCGCCTCCATTTCGGTTT
Source organism: uncultured Solibacteraceae bacterium (assembly GCA_964429095.1). Lineage (GTDB taxonomy): Bacteria > Acidobacteriota > Terriglobia > Bryobacterales > Bryobacteraceae > JAJFUV01. The sequence goes on from CAYSBM010000035.1 coordinate 666, forward strand.
TCATCTTTTCGCGGGGCGGCAGAACCACTTTCGGCGCGTCGGCCACTACCGGGCCTCCCGGCATGCCTTCCAAGGCCTGCCGGGCGATGCGCGCCGACTCGCGGAACTCTTCCATGCGCACCTGGTAGCGCGCGTACACGTCCCCGGCCGTGCGCGTCGGCACCTTGAAATCGAATTTCTCATATCCCGAGTACGGCTCGGACTTGCGAATATCCCAGGCCAGCCCCGCCGCGCGGATCATGGGGCCGGTGACCCCTGCATCCAGCATGTCGTCCAGCGGGATGCAGCCGACGCCTTGCGTGCGTTGCAGCCAGATGGGGTTGCTGCTCAGCAGCGTTTCGTATTCGTCCACCTTGCTGGGAAAGGAATCCAGGAACTTCTTCACCGGTTCTTCCCACCCGCGCGGAGCGTCCAGCGCCAGTCCGCCAATTCGGAAATAGCTGGTCATCATGCGCTGGCCGGAGAACATCTCGAAGATCCGCAGGATGTCCTCGCGCTCCCGGAAGCAGTACAGGAACACGCTCATGGCGCCGATGTCGAGGGCGTGCGTCCCCAACCAGACCAGGTGGCTGTTGATGCGCGTCAATTCGGTGAGCAGCACGCGCATCCACTCGGCTCGTGGCGGCGCCTGGATTCCCAGCAGTTTTTCAACCGCCAAGCAATAGCAAAGGTTATTGCTCAAGTTGGCGAGGTAGTCGACGCGGTCGGTGAGCGGCACTACTTGCTGGTAGGTCTTTACTTCGCACTCTTTCTCGATGCCGGTGTGCAGATATCCGATATCGGACTGCGCGCGGACGACGTTCTCGCCGTCCAGTTCCAGAACCAGGCGCAGCACGCCGTGCGTGGAAGGGTGCTGCGGACCCATGTTCAGGATCATGCGCCGCGGTTCGGCGAGGCGCCTGCTTTCAATGGGATTGCCCGCGTCGCTCACTGAATCGTCCCCTAGCGGTCCGCATAATCGTAACGGCCCCCGTGAACCGGATAATCCTTGCGCAGCGGATGCCCTTCCCAGTCCTCCGGCATCATGATCCGGCGTAAGTCCGGGTGGTTCCGGAACCGGATGCCGAACAGATCGAAGACCTCACGCTCGTACCAGTTGGCGGCGCGCCAAACAGCCGTCACCGAGTCGATCTCGGGCCGTTCCCCTCCTACGCGGCATTTCACGCGCAGCCGCTGGTTGCGCGCAATCGAGTGCAGGTGATAGACCACGTCGAAACGCGGATCGCGCTCGGGCCAGTCCACGGCTGTCACCGACGAGAGGCGTTCGAATTGCCAGTTTTGCTTCAACCACTGGCACACCGCAAGGATCTTTTCCGGCGCGACCTGGATGGTACATTCGCCGAAGCGCTGCTCCGATTTGAGTAAAGCAGATGGGTCCCACCCGGCCATGGCTTGCGCGATCGGCATGGCCGCCGTTTGGTCACTTGACATAGATTCCGGTTATTGTCCGCAGCCCCTTGTGTCCGCGCTGGTCCAGTCCAGCGCCCCCTTCTTGATTACGTAAAAGAACCCCGAAAGAATGAGAACCACAAAAATGAACATTTCGATGAAGGCGAACAATTTCAGCTCACCGTAAACCACTGCCCAGGGATATAGGAAAACGGTCTCGATATCGAAAAGGATGAAAATCATCGCCACCAAGTAAAACTTGACGCTGAACCGTTCGCGCGCGCTGCCCAGGGGGACGATGCCGCATTCGTAGGGCGTATCCTTGGCACGGTTGCGCACCCGCTTGCCCAGTATCGCCGAGACGCCCAGCATGCCCGCTGCGATGGCCGCTGCAACCACCACCTGCAAAAAAACCGGCCAGTAAATTTGAGGAAACGAGGTCGGCATGCGTTCCTACGGACTAGGACCCTCTCTTTGAATATAATGAGGGGGCGGAGAGGGTGTCAAACCCGCATCCCGCCAGGCCGGCAGCGTGATGATTCTTTCATAGGCGGGTAGCCATGCAGGTGATAATCAACGGAGAACCGCGAGAGGTGCCCGAGGGCGTCAACTTGAGTCAACTGATCGGGCTTCTGGGACTGGACGGCTCGCGCATCGCGGTCGAATGCGACCGCAATATCGTCACGAGAGACTTGTGGGCCGAGACCCCGGTGGCTGAAGGCGCGAGGCTGGAAATCGTGATGTTCGTCGGAGGAGGTTAGGATGCCGCGGCTGGCGCTGCGCTCGACCGCCAAGATGAACGCTGCTGGCACGGGCCTTGCCTAAGCCACCTACCTCGGCGGCGCTGTGCATCGCCGCCAGTTTCGTTTCCGGCCTTGCGCACGGCTTCGCCGGGCCTTATCAGATCAACACACGCGTGCCCAACGATGCCTCCAGCGGCGGGGCTGAGGAGCGTATCTGGTTACCGCCCGTGAAGGACGCCACCTTGAGCCCCTTCCCGCTTCCACCGCGCACCGTCTATCGGGTCAGCCCGCCCGTGACCCTCGACATCCGGTGATGGCCGGTCTACGGCAGGTATTCAGGCGGCACGCGGCGATAAGGTAGGGAACGCAAGTTCGCGGAACTGACGCCGGGCGTATCGACCAGCAGGATTTTCGCGGCGAACGGGCTGTATTCGGCGCGGAATCCCGCTGCGGATTTGACCACCACGATCTTATAATGGCGCGGTTCAATACCCTGGCTGCGATAAAGCTCCGGGTCGATGTTGTTGGCGGGCAAGGCCGATGCCAGCACCGTTGCCGCGCCCACCTGGAACACTGCGGCCGCACCCATCGTTGTCACCAGCCCCGTATACTGCGAACCGCGCATGGTGAACACTCCATCGCTCAGCCGCAGGACCTGGGCCTCCACTTCCACGCGCCGCCGGTTACGCTTGTCGTGCAATCCTCCCAACCTCACCCGGATGCGCGTGCCCACGCCGGCCGCCCGGGCTTGCTCGACTGCTTCTTCATCCCGCACCCACACCACCGCCTTGGTCTGCGGCGCATGCTTGAGCAGCGCCGCCAGCATCTCCGCGCTGTCTCCCGGCGAGCCGGCCGTGGGACTGTCAGAGGATTCCGAGAGCACGACCGGTTTGCCCGGAGTCGCCAGCGCCTCTTGAATGGCTTTCTCGGGACTGAGCAGCGCCACATCGAAGGCGTGCCGTAACTGCTCGAATCGCCGCGCCACTTGCTCACAGAACTCGCGCGCTTCGCCTTCCTCGCCTGCGGTCACCGCCGCCACCGCGCAGCCCATTTCGTCGATGTCCAGCCACGGTTGCACGCCGAAGACGGAAAAACTCTGCACGCCGGGCGGCTGGATCTGCCGGCCGTAGCTCCAAACTTCGGCCATCGGCCCTGCGGTGGTTTGCATGTTCTCAGCCGGCACCACCATCGGCAGTTTGCGGAGCACGGTGCGCGGCTTGGGGCCGCCGCCGAGTATGCCGCAGAGCATGCGCGCGGCCGATGTGCCGGTTTCGTACATATCCACGTGTGGATAAGTGCGGTAGCCAATGATGGCGTCGGCCAGCATGCACTTGCGCCGGGTGAGGTTGGCGTGCAGATCCAAGGTAAGAATCAACGGCAGCCGGGGGCCCGCAACCTCGCGCAGGCATTCCAGCAGCATGCCGTCGGCGTCGTCGGCGCCTTCCGCGCACATCGCGCCGTGCAGGGCCACCAGCAAGCCGTCTACCGCGCCCGCCGACTGCGCCGCCGCCCGGACGATCCGTTTCAACCGCTCGAATTCACCCGCCAAAATGCGGCCTTTGGTGATTGCCCATCCTGCAAACAGAGGAACGGCCTCGACGCCCTCCTCGCCGAGCGCGTCTAGAAACCCGCCCATCTCGGTGCGCGTTGCTTTCCAGCGTTTGGCAGCTTCGGCCCCCAGCGCCAGACCGAAATCGTCCAGCCTGGTGGCCAGCGGCGAGAACGTGTTGGATTCCTGGACCAGATAGGCGACGCCCACCCGCTTCATCTGATCCTCCCGAACAGCGCCATGGCGGCGATCTGCACCACGATGCCGGCCGTCATCAACGCGACCGCGCGCGCACCCGCGTTTCTCCATTCACCTGTCACCCAACCCCAGAAATTATTCGCCAGAATCATGGCCGACATGTAAATGGGCCAGCCGATGACCGTGCCCAGGGGCCCAAGCATGCCCGCCGCCGACCCGTATAGCACCGTGCTTGAGATCCACATCACTCCCATCAGCGCCGAGAGCGCGGCGTTGCGCGCCGGGCGCCCCTGGCCGTAGGCCGCCCATGTGCGATTGCGCCGCAGTTTGTAGGATGCATACACCAGGCTCGGCAGCGAACCCAGGCTCACCGCCAGGCTCCAGACGGCGTTGGAGGCGTAGAATGGATCGGCGCCGAGGCGCTCGGCCGCCCGGGCTACCGGGGCGCCGTAGGCCAGCGCTACGTTGAACAGGGTGGCGAACAGCCCGGCGGCAAAGCAGATCACGATACCCGTGCGGAACCGTGGATCTCGCGGCCGCGCAGCGGCGGTGGTTTGCGCGCTCTCGCGTATATGGCCGGCGGCGGCGCACAGCCCCACCCCCGCCAGCATCAGGATGTTGACCGCCACAATAGCCGGGACCCTGCCCGCGGAGCCGCGCGCACCCGGCAAGAATGTGAGTGGCAGCAACGATCCCAGAGCTACCGAAGAACCCAGTATGATGCCGGAAGTGAGCGACAGGCCCACGATGTCTGCGCCCACCCCGTACAGCACGACGGCGAAGCCCCATGCCAAGCCAAAGGCGCCAGTCACGAGCACCGTCGTCGTGTCCACATCTCGGTATACCAATAGCAGGCGCCGAACCGTCAACCAGCCCACCAGCCACGGCAATATCAGCTACGCGCAGGCTGAATAGATCAGCCACAGATTCTCCCACTTCCAACCGCGCACGTACTTCATGGGGGCCAGTACGGTGCCGCCCAGAACGCCCGCTGCCAGCACCAGGGCCAGACCACTGAGGCTTTCAGCCATATCAGTGCATCACCCAGCCGCCGTCCACGTTTACGGTCTGTCCCGTCATGCCGTCGCTCCACTCCGAGGCCAGGAATACGCACACCCGGGCGACATCCAGCGGCACGATGCGCCGCCGCAGGCACTGCAAGGCCACCACCGCATCCACCTGTTCCTGGGTGGCGATTTTCTTTTCTGCCTCGGTCTCGATGGCGCCCGGCGTGATAGCGTTGACATGCACGTTGGCGGGGCCGACTTCGCGGGCTAGCGCGCGGGTGAATCCAATGATGCCGCCTTTCGAGGCCACATAGTGGGTCAGGCCTTTCATGCCGGTGTGGAAGGTGACTGAAGAGATGTTCACAATCTTGCCCGCGCCTTGAGCGATCATGTAAGGCAGCGCCAGGCGCGTGCATTGGAACACCCCTTTAAGGTTCGTCGAAAGAATTTCATCCCACTGCTGCTCGGTCATCTCCAGGAGGTTGTGGCGCGGGTAAATGCCCGCATTGTTGATCAGAATGTCCAGTCTGCCGAATTCGGCGTGGGCGCGCTCAATAGCGGCGCGAACCGTATCGGCATCGCGCACGTCACCAGGGGAGGCCAGAGCCACGCCGCCGGCCGAACGTATGTCGGCCGCCAGATCCTCGGCGCCTGCGCCGTTTCGATCCAACAGCGCAACACGCGCGCCCTCGGCGGCGAAGGTTCGCGCAATCGATTCCCCAATGCCCGCCGCCGCGCCCGTAATGAATGCGACTTTTCTCTGTAGCAGGTTCATGGCATCCAATTAGATGGAACTAGTGTATGACAGAAGTAGGTCTAATGGAGGCGGGCGCGTTGACACTGCCCGCTGCGGCGCGGTATGTTCGCTATTGAAAGGCCTCATCCGGGGCGCGGTAGCCAAGTGGTAAGGCAGAGGTCTGCAAAACCTTTATTCGGCGGTTCGATTCCGCCCCGCGCCTCCACTTGTCTCCATCGGCCGCAACCGTTTTCTTCCACAATGAAGTGACTTCGTCCGGCCCGCTGTTTCGGCGTTTGCGGAACAGAGGATGCGAATGACTGTCCGGCCGGGACCGGCCGCTCAGACGCGGTAATAATCGCCTTTCCAGTTCCGGATGGCCTTCTTGATTTCGACTTCGGACAGATTCTCTTCCGCCGCGCGCCGCGCCAGTTCCACGAACTCCTCATCAGGGGCGAAACGCAGCCCGATGATCTGCCGTATGGACAACCGCGAGTCCAAGAGTTTTCCCGTCAACACGTAATGCCGCAAATTCTCCTCGGCTCTTATGGCCCGGTCCTGGGCCCTGAGGGCGAAGTAACGCGCAAAAAACGCCACCATGAACAGTGCGATGGTGAGCGCCAGGATCAGCGAGGCGCTGTAGATGCGCGTGTGATCGCACCAGGATTTGACCAAATTGACGATCGCGCCGCCCAGTGTGGCAAGCAACAGCACAAACAAGACTCCGTGGTAGGCGGGCACGTATCGCGCATGGTTGGCGAAGTTCTGAGTTTTCATGGAAACGCTCCTCCCAGTAGCTCACATGGTAGCACCGGCTGGGAGACGGACGCGGGAACCCTTCTTGCGGCTTGTAGTTCGTCCCTTCCGCAGGCGGAGTCAGCCGGCTGGCGCTCGTGGCCATGACGGAGCGTTTCGCTGGCCGTCGGGCTCAGCGCTTGATCTTTGCTGCAGCGATCACGTGAGCGAGAAGCGACATTGCGAAGCTCTCAAAGCTCAATTCCGGCGCTGGCTCGCGGTAGATGCCTTTGGGGCCGTTCATGGCGTCGGACAAGAGAAAGCACGCCGCGTCGTACAGCCGCTCCCTAACCAGTTTTGTAAGGAGCACCTCATACCGTTGAGCGTAGGAAGCATCTTTGAATTCAGGGAACACCGCGAAATGCGGCTCGCGGTTCGCTACGGGGCTTGTTGAACCTGGAGCTTGTTCTAGTAACATCAAATAACCGAGCCATGGGCGCGCTGACGACTTGAACGCACCCTCGCGGTAAGCGGCCCAAAGATCGGTTGCGCTGCCGATAGCCTCTTCGGCCCGATTGTTGTAATTATTGCCAAAGGACCCGACTTGAGACTTGAACTCTACGCCGGCAATGAGCCGTTTGTCAGCAACGATCAACAGGTCCCACTTTTTTTCGGGGCGATAATAACCAGGCAGTTCCAAAGCTTTCTCGCTGTACACCTGAGCGTGAGGCATCCCGCCCTCTAACAGGAGATCGCGGACAAGGGTGATAAACCCCTTCATCTGTGCTCCGCCGGTGACGGCGGCCCGCGACCCTGTATCCTTGGTTCCCGTTGCGGATCCCTGCTTTTCCGCCTGATGCGTGCGCGTGGTCCAGAAGCGCCGGATGGCTGCGCGCAGTCTGCGTTCGAGTTGCGAGTTGATGGCCATGACGGCTAACTTAGCCTTCGAAGAAGTATTGTCGTCTGGCTGAACAGCGAGGCGGTCTCGTTGGCGACCCGCTTGTACGCCAGAGCGAAGTATTGTTCATCGACCTCGATGCCGATGCTATGCCTGCCAGTCTTTGCGGCGGCAACGCTGGTTGTGCCGGTTCCGAGAAAAGGGTCGAGGACGGTATCGCCTACGAAACTGAACATACGAATCAACCGTTCCGCCAATTCCAATGGATATGGAGCGGGATGGCAGCGGGTGGACGCTCCCGTGAGGCCGGTCCAGATCTGCTGGAACCACTTTCCGTGGTTTTTCTCGGAAATGAGGCTCAATACCCTTGTCATGGTATCGGGAGTGCGATAACCGCCCGGTTTCCGCTCCATGAGAATGAACTCGATGTCGTTCTTAATCACGGAGTTTGGCTCGTATGGCTTCCCGAGGAAACTTGATCCGTTTTCGACTTCATGGACGGCGTTGGAAATCTTGTGCCAGATAATTGGGGCGAGATTGTCAAAGCCGATTCGCCGGCA
>CAYSBM010000035.1:8490-13782 GCA_964429095.1 uncultured Solibacteraceae bacterium
AATGCTCCTGGATTGATGCGTGGAGTGGAACAACGGTATGCCGCCCGGCGTTCTTGCGCCGGGACAGGCAAACATCTCCAACTACGCAGACAAGCCTCCCACCCGGAGCCAGCGCACGGTAGCAATGCATCCAGACCTTATCCAGTTCGCCCAGAAAATCGTCGTAGTCCAGGATGTGACCCATCTGACCCGGAGAGTTCCGGTATTCCTTCAGCGTCCAGTACGGGGGCGAGGTCAGCACTAGGTGAACGCTCTCAGGCCGCAAAATTCCAATCCGGCGGGCGTCTCCGAGCACGATGTGGTGAGTTGTCGGAATGCGCTGGACCGCTTGGCCTATAAGCCGGACAAGCCGCTCGTCTTTGGCAATCCGTGGTATGTCGGTCTGTGGATTCGCCAGGGGCAAAATCTCACTCGGAACGTATTCCGCAGCGTCAACCGCAGGAATAGATAATTCGATTTGCTCCGAAAGACATTCGACTGTTCTGAAGGCCGAACTCATGAGGACTCAAAGCAATTAAGGGAATTCCCCTTTCGTAATCAGAGCGCACCAGGACGCAATCAGTCAAGCGGCTTGCAGCTCGACTAATCTCCCTCCCACCTTCGCTCGCGACGGTTTACACAAATGCCGGAAGGTCTCCGGGGTCTTGTTGTTTGGCCTCTGCCTATGGTTGAGCGGCTCCGGATGCGCCAAGGGATCCCGCGGGGCGGCTAGGGCTGCAAGTGAATGAGCCAACCCCGACCTGGGTTCTTCTGCCGGGTGCCGGCTGACTGAGCCGGCTCACGCGCGCGGACCGTGATGGAAACCCTTTATGCCGCCAGCGATTGCTGGTAGACGCTCTTGAGGAACTTCAATCCCTCGGTGGCTAGCTGTTCCGGAGAGTCGGCCAGCTTGCGCCAGATGCAGCAGAGTTTGGCGACGCTCTCGATGTCGGGGTCGAACGATTCGATCGTGACGCAGCCGTCGTAGCCCACCTTCCGGAGCGCCTTGAAGAACGGTAGCCAAGGCACCAGGCCTGTGCCCGGGATGCCGCGCTGGTTTTCGCAGGCATGCACATAGCCGAGCAGGCTGCCTACGGTCTCCACCGCCCGCACGAAATCGTCCTCTTCGCGGATCATGTGGAACGTATCCAGGTGGACACGCACGTTGGGCTGTCCCACGGCCTGCACGAACTTCACCGCGTCGGCCGCCGTATTGATGAAGTGCGATTCGAAACGGTTTACCGGTTCAATAGCCAGAATCAGGTCTCTTGATGTTTCCAGGGCGTACGCGGCGATCTGCCTGTAACCCTCCACCGCCCAGTCCCATTCCTGCTGGGTACGCGCCTTGCCGGTCAAATAGCCCCAGCCACAGTAGATCATGCCGCCGAATAGTCTGGCCCCCGCTTGGTTGCAGACATCGATGAGCTTGCGGGAAAATTCCAGTCCCGCTTTGCGCACCGCCGGATCAGGCGAGATGATGTTGTATTCCAGGGGCATGCCGAAGCCCATGTTGATGGTGAGCCCCAAGTCGGCGGCCGCGCGCCGGACTTTGGCGGCCGGAAAACGGTCCACGTCGAAGGGAATGATTTCGACCGCATCGAAGCCCATCCGTTTGCACTTGTCAAGCAAGGGAAGATCCTGCTCGGCGAACGTCTCTCGAAACAACAGGGAGTGGATACCGAATTGCATCTTGCGACCTCCTCAACCAAAGCCGGCTAGGCTGGCCCCCCGCCGGCAGACCACCAGCTTTCCCAGTGGCCCATCTTCATTGTTAGCCCCGTCCGGCTCGGTGATCAACGGGCGCGAGTTATAGATATTCGTAAATTTTTTATATATTTTTATATCGCTCCGCCCCGCGGGCAAGCCGGTATCTGGCCGGCGGGCGCCCGAATGCCCGGCCGAACGCTGTAGTCATGTGCTGGACGGACCGGAAGCCGGTGTGTGCGGCGATCTGCTTGAGCGACAAGCTGGTATCGACGACTAGGCGGCGGGCACGCTCCAGGCGCACGTTGCCGATGGCGGCGTGTACGCTGTAACCCAGCGCCGCCTTAAACCGTGTTTCCAGCTTGGCTCGTGAGCACGGCACGGCGGCGGCGACGTCCTTCACTTTGATGCCCTGACCGGCCTGTTCCCAAATGACGGCCATGGCTTTGGCGGCCACCGGATCCTGGATCGCCAGAATGTCGGTTGAACGCCGCGTCACCACGCCTTCCGGGTCGATGACGATGCGTAGGCGCCGCGGTTTGCGCCCGTCCATGATGCGTTCCAGCAGAACGGCGGCTTCGTAGCCGATGCGGCGCGCGCCCTGCTCGATGCTGGTGAGCAGGGGACTGCTGAGCTGGCACAGCAGTTCGTCGTTGTCCACTCCGATGACGGCCACCTGCTCGGGGGCCCGCAGCGATTGAGCACGGCATGCCTCCAGCACCCGGCGCGCGCGGTCATCGTTGGCCGCCATGACCCCCAGTGGTTTGGGCAGCCCCGCCAGCCACTGGCCCAAGGCTTGCTGCACGGCTGCCCAGCCTCGGCCGGATGCACGGGGACCCCGGAAAACGTGGCAGGCCAAGCCCCGCCGCTTTAGCCGCGCCACGAAAGCATGCTCCCGCTCCTCGGACCAGCCGTTGATCGGCGTGCGGGGGTAACCGCAATAGGCGAAATTGCGGAAGCCGCGGGCGAGCAGATGGTCCGCGGCCAGGTGGGCGATGGCGCGGTTGTTGGTGTAGAAATACGGTATGCGCGACGCCGGTTCGTACCATCCGTACCCGCTGCCGAAAGCCACCGCTGGCAGTCCGGATTCGACCACCGCCGCCGCCACCCGGGGGCTGTCGAAGTCGGCTATGATGCCGTCTCCGGCCCAAGTCCGCAAGTCCGGCAGGCGCTGGTCTTTCAGACTGTTCTCTTCTATGTAGACATTCCAGCCCGCGCCTTCTTGCAGATAAGCCGCCACGCCGGCCATGACCTTGAGGTCGTAGGCCCGGGTGGCGTCGTAGATCAACGCCACGCGGCGCATGCCGGAGCGTTTGGGTGCGGAAGGCTTCACCGCAGCATCTCGCCGTTGTTGAACTCGTGCTGGGCGATGAGCCTTCCCGTTTCATCCCAACTGGTGGCCACGCCATGGCATTTGAAATCACGCCAATTGGATTCGTGCTTTTTCCTGCCGTTGGGCCAATACTGGGTCCATGTGCTGGTTCCATCTTCCTGGCGGCGCCACTCAAACAGTTTGCTGCCGTCGGGGCGCCAGTAGGTTTCGACGCCGGTCTTCAGCCCGTTACGCCACTCGGCCCGGTACTGCTTTGCGCCGTTGGGGTAATACCAGGACTCCTCGCCGTTCAGCACGAACCGTCCCGCCGCATCCCGCGTGCCCGACCAACTGGCGCGCAACTTGCCGTCCGCGAACGTCTCGCGGCCACGAAGCGGTTCGCCCTGCGCGGGTCCAGCCGGCGTTTCCGCCGTCTCGGGGGAAAGAATCCACGCTTCGTTCATCTCGAAATGCAGCGAAGGGTGGTGCATGCTGGTGAGCAAGTGAATGATGCCGTTGGGCGCCTGCACCGCCACCGAATAACCCAAAGTGCCGTAAGGATGGCCCTTGCCTTGCCGCACCCAGTTCTCGTGCGGGAGCGTGCCGGGCAGGGTCTTCATCTTCCAGCTACGGCCTTCGTCTTCCGACAGGGCCACAAAGGCGCCGTGGTTGGTGACGCCGGCGGGTTGCTTGCCTTCCCGGCTCTGCCAGTCAGCGGCGAAGAATAAACGGCCGCTGGCCAGCCTCACCAGCGAAGGGCGCTGATTGCTCGACAAGGCGGGGAAGGGGGTTTTACTCACTGTCCAACTCTTGCCGCCGTCGTCCGAAATTGCTTGCGGCATCCAGCCGTCAATGTTCGTGTTCTTACCGCCGATGCCCAAAATGCGGCCGTCTTTGAGCAGCGCAAAAACGGTATGCCTGCCCGCCGTGCGGCCGCCCGTATCGCGCCAGGTCACCCCGCCGTCGCTGCTCACCCACAGCATTGACTCGCCGCCCACGCCGTCGCTTGCAAAGTAAAGTCTGTTTCGGGCGTCGCGGAAAGCATGCGAAATTGGCTGGGGCCAATAGCCGCCGCGCGGTCCGGCGATGAGCGGCAGCTCGACAGGGCTCCAACTGGCGCCGCTGTCGCGGGAGATTTGATGCCGGAATGGCACGCCGTCCATCCCGGCGCCGCCGCCGAAAAAGTGGACGGTCGAAGCTTCGGTCCACAGCAGCGCGCTTTGATCGTTAGCATCGGCAAAATCCTCGAATGCCGCCGGCATATCCCAGCGGTCGCTGCCGAAGCGCAGGCGCGAGGAAATGAAGGTAGTGTTGGCCAGGTATTCTGTGCTGGGGGTGGACGAAGAGAATGCGACCCACAAGAGGTCACCGTTCGGACACACCGTCAATCCAGCCGAATGATTATGCCACATGAGCTCCGGTGCCAGCCCCGCGGCGGCGATGGCCTCCGCGGTCGAGTTTTCAGGCGGGATCGGCGCCAGAGGCCTCTTGCGAAACCACGGCTTTGAGGGCGCTGGACCCATGTTTACGTAAAGCCTGGATTGCTTCACGCACTCCTGAAGGAAGTTCGGCTCCGGTGTGTGCGGCACGGTGGTTGGCAGAGGCGCTTCCACGATGCGGAAGCCGATATTATGGCGGCCGCGGAACCCCGGCGCCATGCTGGCGCGGTTGGCCGAGCGGCGGTAGTAGGGCAGCTCGCCCGCCACCGCATTGTGCCTGCCCTCGCCCATGATGCCGCCGCCACGGATCACGCGCGCATACCCGCGGGACGGTCCTACCGGGTCGCTTTGGGGTCCGGCGGGATAAAGTCCGTGCCAGTCGAGCACCCACTCGGCCGCATCCGTGTGCATGTTCTTGAGGCCCCAGGCGTTGGGCTCGCCCCTGGCGGGCATTGTATCGCCGCTGGAAAAATGGCCGCTCGTGCCGGCGCGGCAGGCGTATTCCCATTCAGCCTCGGTCGGCAGGCGGTAGGGCCTTCCCTCCTTCCGGCTCAGCCAGTCGCAGAAGGCTACGGCGTCGTCCCAACTCACCCCCGTGGCATACGGCGCGCGGGCGCCCCAGTCCTGATGATCATAGCGGAACCGCGCGAACTGCGCCGAGGTGATTTCGGTTTCCGACATCCAGAAGTCGTAAGAAATACGGACGTCGTGCACAGGGCGCTCGTCGTAATCGCCATGCGGCAGCACGGCAGGTTGTTTGAGAACCGCCGGATCGGTGGCCAGATCGCTGCCCATGCGGAAAGTTCCCGCCGGAACGCGGATCATCTTCACGCCGATCGAGTTTATGCGCTCATTCGG
>CAYSBM010000036.1:0-2672 GCA_964429095.1 uncultured Solibacteraceae bacterium
GGCTGCCGCCCGGGCTGCCCACCTGGGCAACCTCGCCTCCCGCCGAAGAGCCGGCTAGGAGTCACCCGATCCGGCGCAGAAAATAGCCGCCTGGCGGTCCCTCAAAGCTCAGGAGGCCACTGTCCCGTTCGACCGCTCCGCCCGCGTCCATCAAGAACCCGTTGCGCCAGATTTCCCAGGTGCCCACCGCCAGCCCCGCGACTAGAAACTTGAGCCGCGCGGGTCCGGCCGCATCGAAGCTGACCGCCGAAGTGGCGCTGCGCGGATCGGCGTGAAAGAGCACGACGCGGCCGCCCAGGCGCGCGCCCGCCAAATCCAGACTCTCAACCGATCCTTGCTCCAGGTTCGCTCCGCAATCGCGGATCGTTACTCGTTCAGCATCTCCATCGAGTCCCGTTTCAAATGTCACAACCGCGCCCTCTTTCAGAACCACCACGCTGCGGCGCACGCCGCCTGCCAGGATGGTGGCATAGGCGTATTCGGGCGCATGAGCGTCGGGTCCATGACTGTGCCGCAACTTCGGATCCGCGCAGGCGCCGCCGCCCAGCGTTCTGCACAATGCTTCAAACTCCCACCAGCGCTGCGCCAGCGGACAGCCTGCGGGTTGCGCCGTGCCGTTCAAAGCGAGAAGCCCGGCGATGCAGAAACGGATCATCGCACTCCGGAGTATAACGCAGCCGGGAAACCCGGCCAATTTTTGCACCGCTGGAAACTTTCCTATAATCAAAGCAAGAGGGCATGCCATCTGGGCCCTGGTTCTAGGAAAAATTCAATGTCTACAACTGAAGCGACGCCTTCGACAGCCACAGCCGAATTGTCCTCCAAGTCCGTGGTCAACGACTTCAGCATCGAGGTCGCCACGGTGAACGGCAGTGGCAGCCAGACCGCCAATACAGTCTTGATGCGTTCCATCTTTCAGATGGGCATCCCCGTCTCCGGGAAGAATCTGTTCCCATCCAACATTGCCGGCCTGCCCACTTGGTTCACCATACGCGCCAGCAAGTATGGTTACATCGGCCGCAAAAAGGATGTCGACATTCTCGTGGCCATGAACCCGGAAACGGCCAGGGACGATGTGCTGAAGCTCGATTCGGGCGCGGTAGTCGTCTATGACCAGCCCCTCAAGCTGAACGAGTTGCGCTCAGACCTGCATTTTTACGCTGTGCCCTTCGATAAGCTGGTGGCGCCTGTTTGCCCCGAAGCGCGCCTGCGTAAGCTGGTCCGCAACATGATCTATGACGGTGTCTTGGCCTACCTGCTGGGCATAGACTTCCAGGAGCTGCGTTCCGCTCTGGCCAAACAATTCGGCGCCCGCAAGGCCAAGGCGGCTGAATTGAATTGGAACGCCGTGCTGGCGGGACGTGATTACGCCGCCGCCAACCTCATCAAGACCGACCCGTTCCGCGTCGAGCGCATGGACAAGACCGCCGGAAAGATCATCATCGAAGGCAACGCCGCGACAGCCCTGGGCGCCGTCTTCGCCGGCGCTACGGTCGTGGTTTGGTATCCCATTACGCCGTCCACCTCGCTGGTGGAGGCCATGATGGGCTATCTCAAGCGTCTCCGCATGGATCCGGAAACCGGCAAGCCTACCTATGCCGTGGTGCAGGCCGAGGATGAACTGGCCGCTCTCGGAATGGTGATCGGTGCCGGGTGGGCCGGCGCGCGCGCCATGACCGCCACCAGCGGCCCGGGTATCTCGCTGATGGCCGAGTTCACCGGCCTGGCATATTGGGCTGAGGTCCCCGCGGTTATTGTGGACGTGCAGAGGGTGGGCCCGTCCACCGGCCTGCCCACCCGAACCATGCAGGGCGATGTGCTGTCCACGGCGCTGCTTTCGCACGGCGACACCAAGCATCCCCTGTACTTTCCTTCCTCGCCTGAAGAGTGCTTCTCGATGATGCCTTTGGCCTTCAATCTCGCCGAGCAGTTCCAGACGCCCGTTTTCGTCATGACTGACCTGGACCTCGGTATGAACAACTGGATGTCAGATCCGTTCGAGTATCCAACCGAGCCCATACGCCGCGGCAAGGTGCTTTCCGCCGCCGACTTGGAGCGGTTGGGCGGCTTTGCCCGCTATCAGGACACCGACGGCGACGGCGTCGGCTACCGCACGCTGCCTGGCACGGACCATCCCGCAGCCGGTTACTTCACCCGCGGCAGCGGGCGCAACGAAAAGGCGCAATACAGCGAGCGGCCGGACGACTACATTCAGCAGATGCGGCGCATCGCCCGCAAATTTGAGAACATGCGCGCGCACATGCCTGCGCCTGAAGTTGTTTACAATGACAAAGCCTCGGTCGGCGTCATCTGCTATGGAACCTCGCGATACGCCGCCGAGGAAAGCCGCGACCAGTTGCGGAAACAGTACGGTCTGGAAACCAGCTACCTCCGTTTGAAGGCCTATCCGTTTAATCAGGATTTGCGGCTCTTTTTGGAACGCCATTCACGCGTCTATGTTGTCGAACAAAACCGCGACGCGCAGATGGCTATGCTTATGCGCATGGAACTGGCCCCGGAGGAAATCGGCAAGCTGCGTAGCGTGCTCTACTTTGGCGGCTTGCCGCTGGATGCCAGAACCGTCACGGACGAAATCGTCCGCCAGGAGGGTCTCTGAGATGGGAACCGTTGCAGCGCCTCCCCCCAGGAAGACAAATCGCATCGGCCTTGAC
>CAYSBM010000036.1:2682-13765 GCA_964429095.1 uncultured Solibacteraceae bacterium
GGCATCGGTTGCTCGTCGAAATCGCCCGCCTACTTTCTGAGCGCCGCGCACGGCTTCAACAGCGTTCACGGGCGCGCTCCGGCGGTGGCCACCGGAGCCATGCTGGCCAATCACAATCTGATCGGCGTTTTGGTGAGCGGCGATGGCGACACGGCTTCCATCGGCCTGGGCCAATTCATGCACCTGTTGCGGCGCAACCTGCCGCTGATCTACGTCATCGAGAATAACGGCGTCTACGGGCTCACCAAGGGGCAGTTTTCGGCCACCGCCGACTTGGGTTCCAAGCTCAAGACCGGCGTGGTCAACGACCTGCCGCCCATCGACTGTTGTCTGGCGGGCATCGAACTGGGCGCCACCCTGGTGGCCCGGACTTTTTCTGGCGACAAACGGCAACTGTTGTCGATCCTGAAAGCCGCGATCGCCCACCGGGGGCTCTCGGTCATCGACGTCATCTCGCCCTGTGTTACCTTCAATGACCACGAAGGCTCCACCAAGAGCTACGCTTACATGAAGGAACACGACGAGCCGCTGCACGTGGTGGATTTCGTGCCGGGCTTCGAGGAGATCCAGGTTGACATCGCCGAGGGCGAAACGCGCGAGGTGGTGATGCACGACGGCTCACGCCTGCGGTTGAGAAAGCTGGGCCGGGATTATGATCCCACCAGCAAGCTGAACGCTATCACGCAACTGCACCATGCCAGCGCGAGCGGCGAAGTTCTGACCGGCATTCTTTACGTGGAGCCCCAGCGCGAGACTTTTCTTGATTTGTTGAGCCTGGAGGGCGAGCAGCCCCTGGCGACTTTGCCCGAAGCGAAGATTCGCCCCAGCCGCGAGGCCCTCCAACAGGTGATTGAGGAGCTGCGCTAGCCGGCGATGACCGATTGGCGCGATCGTCTCCGCGTGGTTCTGGTCGCGCCCCGCAACCCTCTCAATATCGGCGCCGCGGCGCGCGCCATGAGTAATTTTGGCTTCTTCCACTTGCGCCTGGTGAACCCCTATGAGGTCGCGTTTCGCGAGGCCCGTTCCGCCGTGGGCGCTTCGGCTATACTCGAGGCGGCGCGCGAATATCCTTCCGTGGCCGAAGCGGTTGCCGATTGTTCATTGGTGGCCGGCGCCACTGCTCTCACTGGACGCGGGCTTCAGCATCCCTTGCGGCGCCTCGAATACGGCGGGCGCATGCTTCGCAAGCACTTGGCGGAGGCGCCCGCGGCCCTGCTGTTCGGCTCGGAGAAGTTCGGCCTCTCGAATGAGGATCTCAGCCATTGCCACTGGCTTGTGCGCATTCCCACCCGGCAGGAACACGGCTCCATGAATTTGGGCCAGGCGGTGGCGGTGGCCCTCTATGAGCTGATCCGCGACCCCCGCGCGCCCCAGGCGCGCCCCAAACCCCAGCGGGCCGCTAGCGTGGATCAGGCCGAGCGGCTTACAAAGCTCCTGCTGGAAGCCCTCGAATTGAGCGGCTACGTGAACCCCCGGACCAGCGCTTCCACGGGCCAAAAACTGCGCCGCATGGTGCGCCGCCAGGCGCTCAGCGACCGCGACGCCGATGTGTGGCTGGGCATGTTCCGCCAGTTGCTTTGGAAGCTGCGCCAGCAGTGACTCCGGTCACGGCGCGGCCGCCTGCCCGCCTTTAAGCTGGAGATGGGGTTGTGATGCGTGACTTTGCCGAGGCGCCGGTTCTGGTCATCTGGGAGGCCCCCCCAGCCTGCGATCTCGCCTGCCGCCATTGCCGCGCTTCAGCCATGCCGCACCGCCACCCGCTCGAGTTGAACACCGCTGAAGCCAAGGCCCTGCTGGACGGCATCCGGCAGGAGTTCGGCGATCCGTTGATGGTTTTCACCGGCGGCGATCCGCTCAAGCGCCCCGATATTCTTGAATTGCTGCGCCACAGCGCCGCCATCGGCTTGCGGACCACCATAACGCCGAGCGCTACGCCGCTCTTGGATGATGCCGCTGTCGAGCGTATCCGGGCGTGCGGCGTCTCGCGCATGGCCCTGAGCGTGGATGGTCCGGACGCCGCCTCGCACGACGATTTCCGCCAGGTGGCCGGCTCGTTTGAGCGCACCATCCGCGCGCTTCGCCATGCCGCCCGCATCGGCCTGGAAACGCAGATCAACACGACGGTCACTCGATATAACCACCGCCGCCTGGAAGAGATCGCCGCCCTGGTGGAGCGGGAAAGGGCGCGCCTGTGGAGCGTATTTTTCCTCATTGTGACTGGACGCGCCGAGCGGCGCGACGATCTTACGGCGGAAGACTATGAGCGAGTCTTCGAGTTTCTCTACCGCGTTTCATTACGGGCTCCCTTCGATATCAAGACCACCGAGGCGCAACACTACCGCCGATTCCTCGCGCAAAAGAAAAAGGTGAGCAGGATGGCGCCTCCGGCTCCGGCCGCCGGCGCTATTGCCCGCCAGGCCGGCATCTACGACGGCATGGGCTTCGTTTTCCTTTCGCACAGCGGCGAGATCTATCCCAGCGGTTTCTTGGAGCTGTCAGCGGGGAATGTACGGCAGGTTCCGCTCGCCGTCGCCTACCGCCATTCGGAACTGTTTCGCACGCTGCGCGACACCAGCCGCCTGGAAGGCAAGTGCGGCGCTTGTGAATACCGCAACTTATGCGGCGGCTCCCGCTCCCGCGCCTACGCCCTCACCGGCAATATGTTGGCTTCGGATCCGCGCTGTGTCTACCAACCCGCCGCGGCTGAGCTACCATAGGCTGCATGCGGCTCCTTCTTGTTCTGTTTATCCTGGTTGGTTCTCTGGCCAGCGCAGCCCCCGAACTGAACTGGCTTTCGCCCACCGACGCCCGCATGGAGATCAATGGTCTGGCGTGGTTTTCCGAGAACGGAGGTGAATGGTTCCGTCTGCCCATACGTCTGAAGGACGCCTTGCCCAAGGCTGTCTGGAACCTGGGGCAATCGCCTAGCGGCGCACGGGTGCGCTTCCGCACGGATTCTAATGTGCTCGCCGTGCGCGTCGAGTATGCTTCCGCGCCCGACATGGCCAACATGCACGCCTTCGGGCAGACCGGCGTGGACCTTTATCTGGACGGAGTCTACCGCGGCACGGCTATCGCCAGGAAAGATTCGAAGGCGGGCGAGCCGGTCGAACACATCTATTTCGATTTGGGCGGCAAGCCCCGCCTGGAGCGCGCCGTGACCCTGTATCTGCCTTTATACAAGGCCTCGAAGCTCCTGGCTGTGGGCGTGGACAAGCAAGCCTCCGTCCGCCGCGCCGCGCCTTACGCGCTTGCCCGCCCGGTAGTCTTCTACGGAACTTCGATCACTCAAGGCGGATGCGCCAGCCGGCCGGGCATGAGCTACCAGGCGATTCTTTCGCGGCTGCTCAACCTGGACTATGTAAACCTGGGATTTTCCGGCAACGGCAAGGGTGAGCCTGAGGTGGCGCGCATGGTGGCTGAAATCGATGCCGCCGCCTTCGTCCTGGATTTCGCGCAGAACAACAAGACCATCGAGAGCCTGCGGGAAGTCTATGAGCCTTTCTTGAACATCATCCGCGAAAAGCATCCCTCGACGCCCATTTTCGTCATCACACCCATTTCAGCCGCCCGTGAAGCGCTCGCCGACTCGGCCGGCATATTGGAGGGCATGCGCCGCCACATCCGGCTGGTGGCGAGCAAGCGCATCGCGGCCGGCGATCAGCACCTGGAGATCGTCGAAGGCGCCGATTTGATCGGTCCGGACCGCCTGGACGGTTTCGTCGACGGCGTTCATCCCAACGATCTGGGTTTTCAATGGATGGCCGAAGGGCTCGCCCACCGGCTGTCGAAGCTGCGCTAGAGCTCAGCGCGGCAGGGGGCGTTCGGCGCCGGAGCGTTTCAAATAGGGGCCCTTGGTCCCGTTGGGAAGGATGGTATCTTCGTCAGTACGCGCTTGCGAGAGTTGCTGCTGCGTCAATTCGCGGGCGCCCCGCAGGTTGGCGGCGCGCAAATCGGCGGTGTACAGATTGGCCTCGCCGAAGCGGGCGCCGCTGAGGTCGGCCCCATAGAATTCGGCGTTGTTTAGCTTGGCGCCGCGCAGGTCGCAGCCGCTCATGGAAGCCCTGGAGAAGCTGCTGCGGCTCAAGTTTGCTTCCAGGAATTTTGCGCCGGAAAGGTCCGAATTCCGGAAATCACAGGTGAGTATCCTGGCGTAACTGAAGTTGGCTTGCTGGGCAGAACTTCCAACTGCCCGGCAAAGGTCCAGCGTGAGGTGATAGAGCAGAGCCTGGTCTAAATTGGCGTCGGTGAGGTTGCAATCAAACAGCCGGGCATGATGAAATTCAGCGCCGCGCAGGTCGGCGCCGCTGAGGTCGCATCCGGTTAAGGAGGCGTCCTGCAAGCGTGCGCCTGCTAGTGAAGCGCGCCGAAAAGTTGAGCTGCTGATCCGGCACTCGGCTAGGCTGGCGGAGTTAAACCAGGCCAGGTCTGCTATCACTTCGCTGAGCGTAGCGCCGGCAAGGTCCGCTTCGCTCAGTGTGGCTTTCCGCAGATCCACGACACTCCAGTTGGAAGCGGCGAGTTTCGCGGCTCGTAATTCGGTTTCAAGCAACAGCGCGCCGGTGACTTGCGCTCCCGCCAGGTTGACGCCGTTCAATTTGAGATCGCTCAGGCCTACGTTGTTGAGCACCGCCCGGGATCCTTCCGGTTTACGCGCCAGCCAGGCGAGGTGAGCGTCGAGCACTTGGCGCAGGGTACGGCCATGCACGTCCACCCGGCCTGCGGCGACGGTTTCCCTGGCGGAAATAGGCATCTCACCGCTTGCTCCATTCATTCCTTTTCCTCTTATCGCTTGCCCAACCGGAAACTTGAAAGTTCTCTTCTGTCGCGCCTTGCAAGCTGCTACATTTACAGATAGATGCGGATCTTGGTGGTTGAAGATGAACGGCGGATTGCAGACTTTCTGGATCGCGGTTTGGTTAGCGCCGGTTATGCCGTGGATCTGGTAGGAACGGGCCACGAGGCGCTGGCGGCAGCGCACAGCACTGACTACGATCTGGTGATCCTCGATCTGATGCTGCCGGATATGGACGGCATGGAGGTGCTGGCCCGCTTACGGAGCCGCAAGGTCAGCCCGCCTGTGCTGATACTCAGCGCCCGGGGCGCTTTGGATGATCGTGTCAAGGGCCTGCCTTCCGCGGCCGACGAGTACGCGGGGAAGCCCTTCGCCTCCGGTGAGCTGTTGGCGCGTGTCCGCGCCCTATTGCGGCGGGGGCAGGGAGTGCCCGAAAAACTACAGGTCGGCGATCTGGTGCTCGATTCGGTCCGCCGCAAAGTCTCGCGCGGCGGAGAACCCATCGATCTGGCGCCCAAGGAGTTCGGCATCCTGGAATATCTCATGCGCAACAAGGGACGTCCGCTGAGCCGCACCATGATCGTGGAGCACGTCTGGGACATGGACTATGACGGACTGACCAACATCGTGGACGTTTATATCCGGCACCTGCGCAGCAAGATCGACGACCGGTGGCCCCAGAAATTGATTCAGACTGTGCGCGGCATCGGTTATATGATCGACGCGCCCGAAGCCGCCGCTCCAACGGCGGCAGAGTGAGGGCCGCCGGCGTGTCCCGCCTTGCGGCGCTCGGCAGGTTCACGCGCGGGTTGCGCTTTCGCCTCACGCTCAGCTACGTAGTGTTCTTCGCGCTCCTGCTGGGCGCCGTGGGTCTGTTTTTCCACCATGCCTTAAGCGCCATCCTGGACCACCAGATCCGCGAAGTGCTGGACGAGGAGTGGGCCGCGGTCAATGGTTATTTGAGGGTCGTGGACGACGCTCCGGTGTGGTTTTACGACCACGAAGATCCCGAGGAGAAAGCCATCGTCGAGCGGCTGCGGCGGGTGTTTCTGCTGGCGGACGAGAGCGGAAAGGTGCTGGAGGTCTCCGGCGCTTACGAGGTGGCCGGCATCGACTCGCCGGAGGAAATCCGCGCGGCTCTGCGCTCCCAGCAGCCCGTATTCCGGTCGCGCACCAGCGCGCAGGGTGTGCCCTACCTGATCCGCGGCGGAGCGTTGAGGGACGAACACCGCCGCTATTATGCGGCCGTGGGGCGCTCGCTGGGCGATAACCGCCGGGTGCTCGAGCGCTTCACCCTAAGCTACTTTGCCCTCCTGCCGGTCATGATCCTGTGCAGTTGCTTGCTCGGATGGGTGGTGGCGGGGCGGGCGTTGCGGCCCGTGATCGAAGTCTCACATGCCGCGCGGCGCATTTCCAGCGAGAATCTGAGCCTGCGCATCCGCTCGCGGGGCGCCGGCGATGAACTGGACGATCTGATCCAGGCCTTCAATCATATGATGGAGCGGCTGGAGAAGTCCTTCGAGCAGATCCGCCGGTTTTCCATGGACGTTTCCCACGAGCTGCGCACGCCCATTACGGCCATCCGCGGGCAGCTTGAGGTAGCCTTGTTCACCGCGCAGAACCAGGAACAATACCGCGAGGCGGTCGTCAACGCCATGCAGGACATCGAGCGTCTTTCGCACATCGTACGATCCCTGCTCTTGCTGGCTCAGGCCGAAAGCGGCCGTCTCGCCCTGCACAAAACGCGGCTCGACCTGGCGGTCCTGGCGCGGAACGTCGTCGAGCAATTCGAGATTCCAGCCGAAGGCGCCAGGATTCGTCTCAGCGCGGAGTTGCCCGAAGGCTGTTATGTCCTGGCCGACGGCGTGCAGATGGAGCGGCTGCTTTCGAACCTGCTTTCCAACGCCCTGCGGTATACTCCTGCGGGCGGCGAGGTGCGCGTGAGGCTGGAGCGGCAGGCTGAGGAGATCAAACTCTCGGTCGAAGATACCGGGCGCGGCATCCCTCCCGAGCACCAGCCGCACATTTTTGAACGGTTCTACCGCGTTCCGGGCGAGGAAGGGGGGGCTGAACGGGGCATCGGTTTGGGGTTGAGCTTTGTCGAGTGGATTGTCAAGGCCCATGGCGGCGCGGTTGACGTTCAAAGTGAGGTCGGCAAGGGTAGCGTTTTCACGGTGCGTCTTCCGGCGCAGGCCGCACACGCCTAGAATAGGAGTTTGACGGTATGAGCCTCGAGATCGGCCAGCGCGAAAAGGAGGGTGTGGTTCTGCTCGACGTCAAGGGCAGGATCACGGCCGGTCAGGCGGCCGCCGTCTTACGCAGCAAACTGCGTGAACTGGCGGCCTCCGGAAAAGTCAGCGTCGTATTGAACCTGGCGGAGGTGGACTACATTGACAGCACCGGCTTGGGCAGCCTGGTGGTGTGCTACACCAGCCTGCGCAAGGCCGGCGGCGGGTTGCGGCTGTTGAACTTGAACCGGCGCAATGTTGAACTGCTGGTGCTCACCAAGCTCACTACGGTGTTTGAGCTTTTCGACGACGAACAAAGCGCCGTGAACAGTTTCTTTCCCAACCGCCAGATTAAACGTTTCGACATCCTCAGCTTTGTGCGGGAGCAAAGCCAGGAATGAGAACCGCATGAAGCTGGTCGTGATCGGAGCAGTGGCGGCGGGCCTGAGCGCGGCCTCGCGGGCCAGACGGCTGGATAAGGCTCTGGAGATCACCGTTCTCGAACGGGGCGAGACGATCTCATACAGCGCTTGCGGGCTGCCGTATTACATCGAAGGACAAGCCGGATCGATCGACGATCTCATTCTTTACACTCCTGAACGGTTTCAGGCAGAGCGCCGGCTCACGGTGCGCACGCGCGTCCGGGTCATTGCCATCCGGCACGCGCGGCGCGAGGTGCTGCTGGAAGGCGGCGCGCGCGTGCCTTACGACCGCCTGGTGATCGCCACCGGCGCGCGCCCCTCGGTGCGTACGATCCAGGGTGCGGACCGTCCGCATGTCTTCACGCTGCACACGCTGGACGACGCGCGGCGCCTGAACGAATTCTTGCACCGCGAGCGCCCCCGGCAGGCGGCGGTGATCGGCGCGGGCTACATCGGATTGGAAGCCGCCGGAGCGCTGCGGGCGCGCGGGGTGGGCGTCACGGTGTTTGAAGCCTCCAGCGACGTCCTGGGGCGCCGGGATCCCGAGTTGACGCAACAGGTGGCCGGCTGCCTGGAGAGATTTCGCATCGGTTTGCGTCTGAACACCCCCGTGCGAGCCATCGAGCCGGACCGCGTCGGGGACTTCCCCTGCGAACTCGTGGTGCTTGCGGCCGGGATCCGGCCGAACGTCGAACTGGCCGCCGAAGCCGGCGTCGAATTAGGCGCGACAGGCGCCATACGGGTTTCCGAGCACATGGAAACCAACCTCCACGGAGTTTACGCCGCCGGCGACTGCGCCGAAACCATCCACCTGGTTACGGGACGTCCGGTCTGGCTGCCGCTCGGAACCACCGCCAACAAAATGGGCCGCGTGGCGGGAGCCAGCGCCGCGGGAATGCGCGCGCGGTTCCCAGGCGTGGTGGGCACCTCGATCGTGCGGGTTTGCGGGGTGGCGTTCGCCACGGCCGGTTTGTCCGCGCCGCAGGCCCGCAGCGAAGGGTTCGATCCCGTCTCGGCGCGCATCGAGGCCCGGGCCCGCCCGCGCTAGTTTTGGGGCGAGCCAGGGCCGGTGGAGTGGGTGGCCGACCGCCCGTCGCGGCGCCTGCTAGGCGGGACCGTGGTGGGCGGGGCTTCCGCCGCCGGGCGGATCAACGTCATTGCTGCGGCCCTGGCCCAGCGCATGCGCGTGGAGGAATTCGAGCAACTCGATCTTGCCTACGCTCCCCCCTACGCGCCGGTTTGGGATCCGCTGCTCATCGCCGCTCAGCAGTTATCCAAACTGTGATCGCCCACGTGGTATACCTGGTCAGTTGGACGGTTTGCGGGGCTTGCCATGAGGCTTGTGCGCGTTGTGTTGCTTCTGGCCGTAACGATGGCGGCCATCGGCGAGGACCATTTGCGTCTGGGGCTGTTTACCGCCATGCCGAAGAAATGGGATCTGGAGGGGAATTGGCGCGTTTTCGAGAACACCGTGGAAAGACACGTCTCCAATGGCGTTCAGCTTGTGGTCACGCCCGAATGCTTTCTGGACGGCTACGTCACGCCGGCCAAGGATTGGACGCCGCAGCGCTTCGCCGCCATCGCGCAAGAGGAGGCCACCAGCATTTACATCAAGCGGCTGAGGGAACTTGCGGCCCGCCACAAAATCCACCTCGTTTTCGGTCTGACCGAAAAGCGTGGCGGCAAGTTTTACAACACCGCGCTGCTGGTGGATGGCGAAGGCCGCATCGCCGGCCGTTACTCTAAGACGCACTTACAGAATCAAGACCTGCGCTATGCGCCCGGCGAAGATCTGCCGGTGTTTGACACTGCGTGGGGGAAAATCGGCGTTCTGATCTGCGCGGACCGGCGCTGGCCGGAAACGGCCCGTGTGCTTCGGCTAAAAGGGGCGCGCATTGTGCTGATCCCGTCTTACGGCATGTGGGGGCTGGATAACGAGTGGTGGATGCGCACGCGAGCCTACGAGAACGAAAACTTTGTCGCCTTTGTGCACCCGCGAGTGGCTTTCGTCGCCGATCCCAAGGGGGCGATCGCCGCCCGCCTGCAAAGCAACGTCGCGGAAATGCTGGTCTGTGACGTGGATTTGTCGCAGGTTAGCGACAAGCACCACATCCGGGACCGTAGGCCGGAGCTTTACGGCGAGATCGCCAGACCCAAGTAGCGGGGGCAGGCTAACGCCCGGCTCCAGCCGGGAACCGCACCACCGCCTTCCTAACGCCTGCGGAAAACCAGGACGCCCAGCGGCGGCAGCGTAATCGAAATGCTGTGCTTGCGCTGGTGCATCGGTACGGGCGATGAGAGCACGCCGCCGGCGTTGCCCATGTTGCTGCCGCCGAACATGGCTGCATCGGTATTGAAGATCTCCTCGTAATAGCCTTCTTCGGGCACGCCAATGCGGTAGTTCATGCGCGGCACCGGCGTGAAGTTGCAGCAGAACAGGAGAAAATTTTCGGGATCCTCGGCCCGCCGCAGGAATGAAATGATCGACTTTTCCGCGTCGTGGAAGTCCACCCATTCGAAGCCCGCCCAGTGATAGTCCACCTCGTAGAGCGCCGGCTCGGAACGGTACAGACGGTTTAGCTCCCGCACCAGCGCTTGTAGCGTACGGTGGTAATGGAAGTTCAATACCTCCCAGTTCACTTGGGATTCGTGGTTCCACTCCTCGTACTGGCCGATCTCCGAGCCCATGAACAGCAGCTTCTTGCCGGGATGGCCGTACATATAGGCCAGAAACGCCCGCACGTTGGCGAAGCGCTGCCACTCATCGCCCGGCATCTTACTCAGGAGACTGCGCTTTCCGTGGACCACTTCGTCGTGTGAGATAGGCAGGATGAAGTTCTCCTGGAAGGCATACAGCATGCTGAAAGTGATGTTCTGATGGTGGAACTTGCGGTAGATGGGGTCGCGTGAAAAATAGTCCAGCATGTCGTGCATCCAGCCCATGTTCCACTTGAAAGTGAAGCCTAACCCGTTCAGGTAGACCGGCTTGGAGACGCCGGCAAAAGAGGTGGATTCCTCGGCGATGGTGAACGCGCCGGGCACTTTGTGCGCCAGTTCGTTGAACCGGCGGAGAAAATCGATGGCCTCCAGATTTTCGTTGCCTCCGAACTGGTTGGGAATCCACTCGCCGGGCGGACGCGAATAGTCCAGGTAGAGCATACTGGCGACCGCGTCCACCCGCAAGCCGTCGATATGATACTTCTTCAGCCAGAACAGGGCATTCGAGATTAAAAACACTCGAACTTCGTTGCGGCCGTAGTTGAAAATCAGGGTACCCCAGTCGCGGTGCTCGCCTTTGCGCGGGTCGGCGTGCTCATAGAGCGCGGTGCCGTCGAAGTAGCCCAACCCATGAGCGTCTTTTGGAAAATGGGCCGGCACCCAATCGACGATGACGCCGATGCCGGCCTGGTGCAGCCGGTCCACCAAGCGCATAAAATCCTCCGGCGTGCCGAAGCGCGCCGTTGGAGCATAGTAGCCGATCACCTGATAACCCCAAGAGCCCGAGTAAGGATGCTCCATCACCGGCAGGAACTCAACGTGTGTGTAATGCATGCGCTGAAGGTACTCGACCAGCGCGTCCGCGATTTCGAAATAGCGGAGCGGGCGGTTCTCAGGACCGCGCAGCCAGCTTTCCAAAT
>CAYSBM010000037.1:0-1693 GCA_964429095.1 uncultured Solibacteraceae bacterium
TTCCCAACAACGAATTTCTGTTGCGCGTTTTCCGCGAGTCTGAGAGCGGCATGATGCTGTATCCGAAAGCGCTGATCACCGCCAAAGCCCGCTAATGGCATGCTATCTTAGCCTCTGATGAACCCCGCGCGATTGTTGCTCTTGCTCCCACTGTTCTTGATTCAGGCGCCGGCAGAATTGCTGGATCTTGCGCCTTTTGCACGGGCGTGCTGCGCCGAAGATAGGCATACGCTGCCAACCCTGTTCGATTACCGGGCTCCCAGGGGCCTGGTGAGAACCTCCAGCGGACGCAGTATTTACGGTCTGCAATGGGCCGAAGAGCGGGATCTGTTCGAGGTTGCGGTGACTTTTCGCGCCGGCTATGACGCGCGGAAAGCGGCGCTGGAATATTGGTTCATGAACTGGCCGTATCCGCCGCCACGCATACCCTCCGTCGAGGACCCGGTGGATGATCCCTGGCAGGGTGAGTGGCTGGCGGCGCGAACCGAGATCACCTGCGAAGGCCTCACCTGCCATTTTCGTTTCGCGCCTCTTGCGGAAGCCGAAAACCGGAAGGCGTCCAACCTCCCCGGCGTCCGCTACCGCCGGACTTTGAAATTCCGGCTGGTTTTCCCGGCCGGACATGCGCCGGAAATCGAGTCGGTGAAGGCGTACAGCCAGTCGGAAGTGAAACGCGCCGAACTCCGCATTCGTTTCCTTGACGACCTCCGCCTGACACCTTCTTTCCGGGCGTACAACGGCTGGGTCCGCGACGTCAAGCCGGTTTCCGGCGGCGCGGTTGTCGCCATCGACATGGCTCGCCCAGCCCCCCCGGGGTCGCATGACGTGACCATCGTAGAGGTCAAGCGTGGCCAACAGTCATTCTCCTTCGCGCCCGAGGACGTAGAAAAGGGTCCAGTCTATGCGCCGGATTACAACGTTTACCTCACCCTGGCTTCCGACACGCGCCC
This sequence comes from uncultured Solibacteraceae bacterium, assembly GCA_964429095.1. GTDB lineage: Bacteria > Acidobacteriota > Terriglobia > Bryobacterales > Bryobacteraceae > JAJFUV01. The sequence continues at coordinate 951 of CAYSBM010000037.1, forward strand.
ATTTTCGCCCCGCATAGTGAACCAAGGCGCCAAGATCCGGCAGCGCGTGGAAGGTGAACCAGAGCAGACCTATGAGCGGGCCACGGCGGAAATCCCTGCGCTCGACCCCGTGAAGCGCCAGGGCGACCGGTTGTACCTCCCGCTGGCCGCGGACGCAAGCTGGCAGAAATTTGCCTTCGAGTGGGGCGGCAACGTGAGAATTAGCAAGCGCGGCACAAAGGCCTTCGGGCGCGAACTTGCCAGGTTGACCTGGCCTGAGGCCGAGATTCGCGGGTCGATCGGCACTCGCGCCACCGCCAGTTTTGCGCCGCGCGATCAGGAGACCACCCTGGAGATGCTTGAGGACTGTCTTCCCATCGCCACCGCCCGGTGGAAGGAAGGTCCGGTCGAGTACGAAGAGGAAGCCTTCGCCACGCTGCTGGAGGGGCCGCTGGGGAGCGAGGACGCATCGCGGAATGAGCAAACTCCCGCGGTCTTGATGATCCGGTTACGCGCGCGCAACACAGCGAACTCGCCCAGGGCGGCGCACTTGTGGTTGCGGACATCGGTGGACAATTCTCTTACATACGACGGCCGCCTGCTAACCGCCGGCGCCAGCGTGCGCGCGCGGGTGGACGGATTCCCGGGCTCGAACCCCAAAGTGGAAGGTGAGGCTTTCCACTCTACTGTGACGCTGGAAGCGGGCGCCGGCACGTCGGCCTTGCTGGGCATCCCCTTCGTGCGGGTCCTGACCGCTTCGGCTC
>CAYSBM010000037.1:1703-3402 GCA_964429095.1 uncultured Solibacteraceae bacterium
CGGTTGCTCTCGCTGGACTATGCCGGCGAACGCGGCCGGGTGCTGGCTTTTTGGCGCGAAGTGACGGCCCGGGGCATTCCCTTCCATGTGCCGGAACAGCGCTTTAACAGCTTCGCCAAAGGGTTGATCGCCCGCATACGAATCTCGGCCACCAAGGATCCTGCCAGCGGGCTCTACATGGTGCCGGCCGCCAGTTACACCTACAACGTCTACGCCAACGAAGCCGCCTTCCAGTCCCAATTGCTCGACCGCGCCGGCTATCACGATCTATCGCGCCGGTATCTTCAAACCCTGATGGATTTGCAAGGCTCCAAACCGTTTCCGGGGACCTATACTGAGCAAAGCGCGGTCTACCACGGGGCGCTCGTGAACGCCGATTATGACTACACCGCCCACAACTACAGTCTCGACCATGGCACGGTGCTGTGGACGTTGGCGGACCATTATGCTATCACGCGCGACCGTTCGTGGCTTGTGCGCGCGGCGCCCGGGATGAAGCGCGCCGCGGATTGGATCATCGCCCAGCGGCGCCTCACCCAGGTCCAGGCGGATGGCGAGCCGTGCCCGGAGTACGGCCTGCTGCCTGCCGGCCATCTGGAAGACAACAGCGACTGGGGACACTGGTTCTCGGTGAATGCGTATGCCTGGCTGGGGATGCACGAACTAGCGCGGGCGCTGGCCGACGCCGGGGACCCGGACGCCGCGCGATATGAGAAGGAAGCCGAGGCGTACCGCCGCGACCTGCGGGCGGCGGTGAACCGCGCCGCCGCGGCAGCGCCGCTCATCACGCTCCGCGACAACACTTGGGTTCCTTACATTCCCACCCGGGTTCACCAGCGCATCCGCCTGTTTGGCCCTCTGCGCACCGGTTACTATTCCCGTTACGGCCGCAATGTACTGCCCACCTACCGATTATCGGCAACCCGGGAACTGCTGTACGGGCCGCTGATTCTGGTGGACACCGGCGTGATCGGCGCCAGAGAACCGGCGGCAAGCTGGATCATCGACGACTGGGAGGACAACGTCACCATGAGCGAGCCGCTCGGCCTGCACGTGCATGGCTGGGTGGACGAACAGTACTGGTTCAGCCGGGGCGGCATGGTCTTTCAGGACAATCTTCAGAACCCGATTCGCGCCTACCTGCGGCGCGGAGAGGCCCGCGCGGCCATCCGCAGCCTCTACAACAATTTCGTTTCCTGCTACTACCCTTCGGTCAACATTTTCACCGAGGAGTACCGGCAGTGGCGCTGGCCCAGCGGTCCATTCTATAAGATCCCGGACGAAGCCAAATTCGTACACCGTCTGCGGGACATGCTCCTTACCGAATATGATGGGGACCTGTTGCTGGCCGTGGCCGCCCCTGAGCGATGGCTCGCACCGGGAAAAGAGATCGTAGTGAAGGATGCGCCAACCGAGTTCGGCCCGGCGAGCTACACTTTGCGCGGCGAGGCCGGACTGGTGCGCGGGGAAATTCACCTGCCGCAGCGCAACCCGTACCGGGATGCCTGGCTCACGATTCGTGCGCCGGGCGGCGGCATCGCTTCGGTGGTCGTGGTCGGAAAGCCATGGCCTCAGGGGGCCCGCGCTGCCTCCCGCTGGCGCGCCGACCGACCCCCTCGGAGAACCGTCCGAGCCGGACGGAACGCCCGGCCCGGTCGCTCCGACCGCCCAGGCCCCTCGCCAGGTGCGCGTGCCGATC
>CAYSBM010000037.1:3412-13748 GCA_964429095.1 uncultured Solibacteraceae bacterium
CCTTAGCCGGCGGCCGCTTCGGCCTCCTCCGGCATGGGCAGAGTGAACGTAAACACGCTGCCTTTGCCCGGCTGGCTTTCCACCGTGATCGCGCCGCCCAGCAGGCCGGCCATTTTCTGGCTTAGATGCAGGCCAAGCCCCGTGCTGTCGGCCGGAGCATGACCCGCATGAAGCCGCGTAAACTCCTGGAACAGCCGCGGCTGGTCTTCGGCCGAAATTCCGACTCCCGTGTCTGCAACTTGGAACAGCGCAAGTCGCCGCCCGGCTTGCAGCGTCACGCTAAAGGACAGCGATACGGACCCTTCGCCGGTATACTTCACGGCGTTGCTGGTGAGGTTGAAAAGGATCTGGCGCAGGAACCTACGGTTGGTGTAGAGAACCACGGACTCAGGACGGCGGGTAACCGTCAGCGCGAGCCCCTTTTCCGCCGCCAAGGGCTGGAGCGCCGACGCAACTTCCTCCACGACCTCGCCGCACGGTACCCGCTCCAAATGCAGGTCTTCGTTGTTGGCTGTCAGTTTGGCCAGATCGAGCAGGTCGTTGATGATGGATAACAGGTGCCGGGCGCTCAAGCGCACGATTTCGAGCTGGCGCTCCGTCTCCGCCGTACGAGGCCCGGAAAGCTTCATCCGCACCAGGCCGGCGAGGCCTAGGATGCCGTTGAGCGGCGTACGCAGTTCGTGTGACAGCGCCGCCAGAAACCGGTCTTTAGCCTGCAACGCCTCTTCCAGTTGCAAGTTCTTGACGCGAAGCGCTTCTTCCAGCAGCAGGTGCTCGGTGACATCACGCACCAGGCCGCAAATGAGGCGGTTACGGCCCTCCTCGACGAGCCCAAAGGAAACTTCAGCCGGGAACTCCTCTCCGCCCGCCTTGCGCAAGGTAAGCCGCCGCTTGGCGCGAATCGAAAACGGGCGCGGCTGCTGTGTCCACCTGCGCGTCAGCGACAAGCGCCGGTGACGGACCCGCTCGGGGATCAGCATCTCGGCGTTCTGCCCGATCAGACGCTGCCGGGGATACCCGAAAACCTTCTCGGCGGCCGTATTCACCAGCACAATTTCGCCGGATTCGGTGAACACCAGAATGGGGTCGGGCGCCGATTCCAGCACGCACTGGATGCGCCTCCGGCCTCGCTTACCCGCCATGATGCCGCGGACGGCGCGCACTCTCCCTTCCCGGCGTCTCCGATCACCGTCGAGAGGCGATATCGCCACCACTTCACCGAAGCGTCCGCCGGCGTTGGCCATGTCCCAGTAGCCCTAGACTTCGCCTCTCCGCACTTCAAAGCACATAAAGCGCGGGAGCAGGGGGCAGCGTCGGATGCCGCAGATTTTCTTCCACAATGTCGAGCAGCGTCTGCGGTTCCACCGGTTTGGCAATATATGCGTTGAATCTCGCACCCATCTTCCGCAGATCTTCCAGGCGGGAAACAAATGCTGAAAACGCCAGGATCGGCGTCTTCTCCCCACGCGGCAGCCGGCGCAACCGTTCAAGCAGTGTGGCTCCTTCCACGTCAGGCAGCATCAGGTCCAATAACACGAGGTCGCACTCGTGGTTCGACATGAACTCCAGCGCCATCTTGCCCGTCGGCGCCAGAAATACGGAGTATCCCCGGCTCTCGAGCGTACTCTTAACGATTTCGCAGGCGACCCAGTTGTCTTCCACGACCAGGATGGTCCCCAAAGACTTATCCAGCCGCGGATGTGCCTGCCCCGGGTAGCTCTGCACGTTGCTGGAGGCTAAGGCCATGGGTTGCCTCCTTTCGCGCTTCCCGCCGGACCCCAACCCAGCGTCCGGCTGCGGCGGCATCGCCGCTGTTCACTACGCTTCCCCGCGGGCGGTACTCGCACCGGGGCCGCCCCCGGTTTGTCCGCGGAGCACCTTGAACTCCATCATAACGCCGCTTGAAGGGGGCGGGAAGCCTTTGGTGAAGAAACCCAGCCACCCGGTTGACTCACAAGAGGAAACCGGCGCTGCTGGCTACGCGGCGGGCTTCCACCAGAGGGCGGTTCAGGAATTCAACCAGAGGCAGCATGGCGCGGAAACGCTCCACCAGTTCCGGCAGCAGCCTGGGAGTCAGCGCCAGTTCAGGATCCAGACAAACATATGCGTACATCTGCTTATAGCGCAGCAGATCCGCCGCCGGATGGTTCTTGGCGAAACCTTTCGGTGGCCGCGACAATTGATCCCCTACTACCGGACCTACCTTCCGCAGCAGATTCTTATCGCTCGCGATCCTGCGGAACTCTTCATGGCGCGCGGCCAGGTGGTGGCGGATCAGATTGAGTTGCTCAGGTCCCGGCATGTACACGCCGCCGGCCACCTCCAGTTCCCACGGAGAAACGCTGAAGTACAGGCCGGCGCCCAGGGGGTTTTGCATACCGCGCCGGGGAAAGATCGCTGCGATGTGCGTCTTGTAAGGCGTCTTGTCGTTGCTGAAGCGCGTGTCGCGGTAGAAGCGGTAAATCGCCTTTTCCGGAGGGTTGATGTAAGCCGGCGCCAACGACGCCAACCGGCGGTTGAGCGCGTCGACAAGCTGCACCATCGGGTTGCGGACAAACTCCTCAAACGCCTGCTTACGCGGCTGGAACCAATCGCGGCGGTTGTTGCGTTTCAGGGCCCGCAAGAACTTGAAACCTTGCTCTGGAAATCCCGCGAAATCGCTTCTCATCCTGCGCCTCTCCTATAATTGTACGGATGTTGGATAAAATCCCGGGCTTGCAGCTAAGCCGCGGCGCTGCTCTGGCGGGCTACACCCGGTTCGCAATTGGCGGTCCGGCCGACGAGTTAGCCGAGACGGAAGACGAGCAAGCGCTGGCCGCCGCGGTCGCCGTGCTGGAAGCTTCCCACGCGAGATATGCGGTCCTCGGCGGCGGCACCAACGTAATTGTTGCGGACGAAGGGTTCCGTGGCGCGGTGTTGCGCTACACAGCCGCCGCAATTTCGGCCCGGGGCGCTATGGTAACCGCCCGGGCGGGCGCGGCGCTGGACGACGTGGTGAGCTTCGCAGTGGAGCACGGGTTGGCGGGATTGGAGACGCTGGCGGGCATTCCGGGGTCGCTGGGCGGCGCGGTGTACGGCAACGCCGGGGCCTACGGCCACTCGATCGGTGAACGCATTCGCGCCGTACGCGTCCTGGAAGGAACTCATGTGCGCACCATGACCCGCGAGCAATGCCAGTTCACCTACCGGGACAGCATCTTCAAACGCCGGCGCGCCGTCGTGCTGGCCTGCGAGTTCGAACTGACGCCGGCGGACAAGACCGGACTGGCCGCGATTGCCGCCGGCATCGTGCGCGAACGGAACCGCAAGTTCCCCCCCACGATGAAGTGCGCCGGCAGCATTTTCAAGAATCTTCTTCTGGCCGACTTACCGCCTCGCCTGGCAGCCCTGGTGCCTGAGACCAAGGTGCGGGAGGGCAAGGTGCCGGCGGCTTTCTTCCTTGAAGAAGCGGGCGCCAAGGGCATGTCCCGCGGTGACATCCACGTGGCCGCCTACCACGCGAACCTCATCTATAACGGCGGCGCCGGCACGGCCGCCGACTTGCTCGGGCTGATCGCGGAGTTGAAAGAGCGCGTGCGCGACAGGTTTGGCCTGGAGTTGGAAGAAGAGGTCCAATACCTAGGCTGAAGGCAGCCTCAAACGGTCCGTGGACCGTTGGTAGTGAAGCGGTTCAGAAAATCAGTCGCAAAATTCCCGGCCAGGAAATCCGGATCCGCCAGGATGCGCTGGTGTAAAGCAATGGAGGTTTCCACACCTTCCACAATGAACATCTCCAGAGCTCGGTTCATACGTGCTATGGCTTCCCGCCGGTCGCGGCCGTAAGCGATCAGCTTAGCCAGCAGAGAGTCATAGTAGGGCGGGATGACACAGTCGGCGTAAGCTGCGGTATCCACACGGATGCCGATTCCGCCCGGAACATTGAACGCCGTAATCCGTCCCGGAGACGGGCGGTGGGTCACGGGATTCTCGGCGTTGATTCGGCATTCGATGGCGTGGCCGCGGAACGCCAGCGGGGAGGGGATGCACTGATCAAGCCGCTCTCCGGCGGCAATCAGGATCTGGCTCTTGACCATATCGACGCCGGTGATAAACTCCGTCACCGGATGCTCCACCTGCACGCGGGCGTTTACTTCGATGAAATACAGGCTGCCGTCCTCATCCATCAGGAACTCAACTGTGCCGGCATTGGTGTAGCCCACCGAGCGCATGGCGTCGCGCAGCAGGGCGCACATCCGGGCCCGAAGCTCGGGCGTCACCGAGGGCGAGGGGGCTTCCTCGATGAGCTTCTGGTGGCGGCGTTGGATGCTGCACTCGCGCTCGCCCAGCACCTCGACATTGCCGTGTTCATCGGCCAGCACCTGGAACTCAATATGCCGGGGCCGCCCGATAAATCTCTCCATGTACATGTCCGGGCAGGAGAAGCTGGCTGCGGCTTCCTGCTGCGCCTGTTGAAACAGAGAAGGCAATTCCTCGGCGTTGCGGACAATTCGCATGCCGCGGCCGCCGCCGCCCGCCACCGCCTTCAGCATCACCGGATAACCTATTCTTCCAGCCACCCGCCCGGCTTCTTCGGCGTCTTTAAGAATGCCTTCCGAGCCGGGAACCACCGGAATGCCTGCCGCCGCCATCGCCGTGCGAGCGCGTTGCTTGGATCCCATCAGGCGGATGACCGCCGGCTTGGGACCAATGAACCGGATGCCGGACATCTCGCAAACTTCGGCGAAATCTGCGTTTTCGCTCAAGAAACCGTAGCCGGGATGGATCGCGTTGACGTCGGTGATTTCGGCTGCGCTGATCACGCTGGGGATGTCAAGATAGCTCCGCGCGCTCTTGGCCGGGCCGATGCAAACCGCTTCATCGGCAAACCGGACGTGCAGGCTGTTGCGGTCGGCTTCCGAATACACAGCCACCGTACGGATGCCCAGTTCCTTGCACGCGCAAATCACACGCAGAGCGATCTCCCCGCGATTGGCGATCAGAATTTTCTTAAACATACTCTCCGGCGCAGGACCGCATCAGGATCAGATGGGCTTCACCGCAAACAAGGTTTGGCCGTACTCAACCGGATGGGAGTTCTGGATGAAACGCTTGACAATCACCCCGGCGACCTCCGCTTCGATCTCGTTCATCAGCTTCATGGATTCAATGATGCAGAGCACCTGGCCAGGCTTCACGCGGTCGCCTTCCTGGACGAACGGCGGGGCGCCGGGCGAGGGCGCCTCATAGAAAGTGCCCACAATGGGCGCTTTGACATAAACCAGCGTGGGATCGCTGAGGACGTCTTCAGGCGCAGCCGGACCGGACTCCTGAGCCGGCGCAGGCGCCGCCGGAGCGGGAGCAGCGCTTTGGGCCGGAGCCGTATAAGAAGCCGCAAAGGCCGGATACGGCATCACGTATTCGGGCCGCGCAGGCTCGGCATGTAGGCGGATCTTCACGCGGTCATCACCCCGTTGTAACTCGAGTTCGGCCACGCCGGTCTCGCGCACCACTTTAATCAGTTCACGGATCTCATCCAAAGTCATTGGCTCTCACTAGTCTAGCAGTCCCGCCGGATCGCAAGTAAGGCGGAGCCCTTCCCTTTCTGTTCGTCTACAGGATCTGGAGCTGTTTAGGAAGATGGGTAATCACTTCGGCTCCTTTCGAGGTTACAACAACGGTATCCTCGATTCGGATCCCCCCAAAGCCCTCCATATAGATCCCCGGTTCGATGGTGACCGCCATGCCTTCTCTCAGCTCTTCGCGGCTGCCCTTGCCCAGGCGCGGATTCTCGTGAATTTCCAGACCTACGCCATGACCGGTAGAGTGCACGAACAACTTTTCCAGTCCATAGCCGCGCAGCACGCGCCGAGCTTCGAAATCCACTTTGCGTGCTGCAACGCCGGGACGTACGGCAGCGATAGCGGCAAGCTGCGCCTCCAGAACGGCCGCGTGCAACCGCCGCACCTTGCGGGTGGGCTCACCCAAGTACAGCATGCGCGTCATGTCACTGGCGTAGCCGCCCGCCATGGCGCCCATGTCGATAAGAACCAACTGCCCGTCCCTAAGAGACGCTGGGCCTGGCCGGGCATGAGGCAGTGCGCTGCGCGCGCCGGCCGCCACAATGGTTTCGAAAGCCGGAGCCTCGGCGCTGAGGCGCCGCATGCGGTGGTCCAACTCCGCAGCCAGCTCGGCTTCCGTCATGCCGGCACGCACGCTCCTAACAGTTTGCTGGAAGGCCTCAACCGCAATTTGCATGGAATGCCGGATCTGCTCGATTTCGACTTGGTCCTTAATGCAGCGCATCTGCTCAACCAGGCCGGCAACGGCCTTAAGCCGGGTGTTGGGAGGCGAATTCGCCTCCAGCATCTGGAACTCCTGGTAGGAAATCCGGTTCTGCTCAAAACCCAGCCTCCGCAGGCCCTTGCGCCGGACCACGGCCATGATGCGCCCCAGCAGCGGGCCGCGAACCACCACCACTTTACAACCGGTCTCCTCGGCCGCCTGAATCCGGTAACGGGGATCGGTGAAGAGGGTAACCGAGACCGCCGTCGCCAGCAGCGCTGCGTTGCTGCCGGTAAAACCGGAGAGATACCTCACATTGGGCGGGCTGGCGACGACGAAAGCGTCCAGCTTGTTCTGTTCGAGCGCGGCGGCCAGCCGCTGCTGCCGTTGCTTGAATGGCATGAAAAGAACCGCATTGTATCATCCCCGGCTGAAGGCGGTGCATTACAATAACGGATTATGGCCGATCTGGTTGTCCGTCCGACAGTGAAAGTGATCCGACTTCTGCGCTGGCTGGCATTTCTGCTGGCGCTCGCAATGCTGATTTACATCCAGAACACACCGGACAGCCAAGCCTGGTGGATGCTGTCGCTGCCCGCCGTCATTTTCATCTTTACGGTGTACTTGCAAATCAAGCGGCGGTTCACGGTGATGACGCTCGAAGGCGACAAGGTCCGTTTTGAAAGCGGCGTCTTCTCCAAGACCACCCGCAACATCGTGGTCACCAAGGTGCAGGACGTAGGCGTGAAGCAGACTTTCTGGCAGCGTGTCTTTCAAGTGGGTGACATCTCGATTGAGACCGCAGGCGAAACCAGCCGCCTCATGATTACGAATATCGACCACCCGCAAGAAGTCGCCGACGAAATCCTGGATGCATCTCAGGCTCAGGAGAGCAAGGACAAAGGCAAGAAGGCATGAGTGAACCAATCCTGGCAGGCCGCATCGCTTTGATCACCGGCGCGAGCCGCGGCTTGGGCAAGAGCATCGCCCTGGCCCTGGGCGCCGCCGGCGCCCAACTCGCGCTGGTGGCGCGAGACCGGGAGAAACTGGAGGAAACCGCCGCCGAGGTGCGCGTGGGCGGGGCAACTGCGGAGGTCTTTCTGGCCGACGTTTCCAGCGAGCAACAGGTGCTCGAGTTGGAGCGCGAGGTGATTGCGCGGTTCGGTAAGATCCACATACTGGTCAACAACGCCGGCATCAATATCCGCAAATCCATGGTCGAATTCACGCTGGAAGAGTGGCGGCGCATCGTCGACCCCAATTTGACCAGTGTGTTTCTAATGTGCCGCTCTTTCGTGCCGCACATGAAAGGCCACGGCTACGGGCGGATTCTCAACTTGACTTCCATGATGAGCCACGTCGCACTGCCCGGCCGCACAGCCTACGCGGCCAGTAAGACCGGGCTGCTGGGTTTCACCCGTGCGCTGGCGCTGGAACTGGCCGCTGACGGCATCACCGTAGTGGGCATCAGCCCGGGTCCTTACGCCACCGAGATGAACCTACCCCTGATCCAGGATCCGGAGCGCAACCGGGAGTTTCTCTCCAAGCTGCCTGTGGGACGCTGGGGCAGATTGGAAGAGGTCGGCCAACTGGCTCTTTACTTGTGTTCGGAGGCGGCTGGATTCATTACCGGCACTGATATCCTGATGGACGGCGGCTGGTGCGCACAATAGACGGTACAGTTCTTCTGTCCGGTTCGCGTTTGCGCGAAATCGCGCAGCGCATCCTGGAGGCGGCCGGGGCGAGCCGCAAAGGCGCCCTGCTGGCCGCCGATGCCATGGTGGCGGCCAACCTGCGCGGCGTGGATGCGCACGGGGTGCAATTGCTGCCCGCTTACGTCAAACAGATTGAGATGGGCAACATTGACGCACGAGGCGAAGGCCGGGTGGTGAGCGAAAGCGGCGCCACTATGGTTTACGACGGAGAAAACGCCCTGGGGCACGTAGTCTCGGATATCTGCTGCGCGCACGCCGCGCGCCTGGCGCGCTCGCATGGGTTGGGCATGGTGGTGGCCCGCAATTCGAATCATTTCGGAGCGGCCGCCTACTGGGCGCAGAAGCTCACGGCCGAAGGCATGATCGGAATCGTAATGTGCAACGCCTCGCCCCGCGTTCCGCCGTGGCAAGGCAAGGAAGGCCGCTTAGGAACCAACCCCTTGTGCGTCGCCTTGCCGGTCGAACCGCCGGACGCCTGGCTGTTGGACATGGCGACCACCACGGTGGCCGCCAACAAGATTTACAACCTGGCGGCCAAAGGCGTCAAATCCATCCCGCCGGGATGGGCGATGGATGTTGAGGGCGTTCCCACCACGGATGCGCAGGCCGCCATCAAAGGCCTGCTGATGCCTCTGGGTGGTTACAAAGGGAGCGGTTTGGCCATGATGGTGGAGATCCTCTGCGCCGCGCTCAGCGGCGGCGCGATGAGCACCGAGGTCGGCGGGCTGTATATCACCGAGCGGCGCTCCGGCACCAGCCAAATGTTTTTGGCCGTTGAAGCCGGGCGCTTCCTTCCGCCGGAGGAATTTGCCGCCCGGGTGCGCCGCCTGGTGGCCCACACGAAAAGCGCCGCTCCCGCCAAAGGCTACGATGAAGTGCTGGTGGCGGGCGACCCGGAATGGCGCGCCGAGCAGCGCCGGCTCCGGGAGGGCATTCCATTGGCGCCGGAAATCTGGGAGAGCATCACTGCGCTCGCCACACGCCTGGGCGTGGCGGTTGGGGATTGATAAAATGGCGCTCGATGCGCCTGGTGCTCCTGTCGTGCTCCCTGGTGGCGGCTCTTGCCGCCGATACTGCCTTGCTCAAACGTCCTTGGCCCGCCAAGTGGGCTTCCCACCCGGCAGCCAACCGCGAATTCGGCGTCTACCATTTCCGCAAGAGTTTCACGCTGGCTGCGAAACCGTCCTCCTTCCTTGTGCATGTTACCGCCGACAACCGTTACGAGCTTTTTGTCAACGGTGTTCGCGTGGCGCTGGGACCCTCACGGGGCGATTTGGCTCACTGGCGTTATCAGACCATCGAGCTAGCCCCTTATCTGGCTGCCGGCAGGAACGTGCTGGCGGCCGTGGTGTGGAACTGGAGCCGCTACGCGCCCGCCGCGCAGGTCTCCAACCAGACCGGCTTTCTCATGCAGGGCGGAGGCGCGGACCAAGACGTGGTGAACACGCCCGGCGGCTGGAAATGCTTTCAGAACTTTGCTTACTCGCCGCTTGACCGCTGCCGCCCCGGCTATCCGGCGGGCGTGCTGGCTGGCGCGGGTGAAACCGTGGACGCCGGCCAGTATCCTTGGGGTTGGGAGACGCCCGGCTATGACGATTCCAAGTGGACCGCCGCGGTAGCCATCGGCAACGCCATGCCTTACGGCGTCCGCAACGATGTGGACCGCTGGTTCCTGGTGCCCGACCCTTTGCCGCCTCAGGAAGACACGCCCCAACGGTTGGCGCGCGTGGTGCGATCGGAAAGCGTGGAGGTTCCTTCCGGCTTTGTGAACGGTGCGGCGCCGGTGACGATTCCACCCCACAGCAAGGCCGTCATCTTGTTCGACAATGCCTTCGTCACGACGGCCTATCCCGAATTGACAATCTCCGGCGGGCTTGGCGCGAGGATCGAACTGACTTACTCGGAAGCGCTTTACAAGCCGGTCCCCGGCGAGCGTGAGTCCCGCTGGCCGAAGGGCAACCGCGACGAAACCACCGGCAAGGTGATCCTGGGCATGGCCGACGCTTACATCGCCGACGGCGGCGCGCGGCGCACATGGCGGCCGCTGTGGTGGCGCGCCTACCGCTATGTGCAGTTGGACATCCAGACCCGGCAGGAACCGCTCACCCTCCATGATTTCACTGCGCGCTTCACCGCCTATCCTTTCCGGCATGAAGCGCTTCTTGAAACCACCGACCGCGGGCTGTTAAAGATCTTCGAAACCGGCTGGCGCACAGCCCGGCTGTGCGCCCACGAAACCTACATGGATTGCCCGTACTTCGAGCAGATGCAATATGTCGGCGACACGCGGGTGCAAGGGCTCATCTCGCTGTACATGTCCGGCGACGACCGCCTTCTGCGTAACGCCATCCAGCAGTTCG
>CAYSBM010000038.1:0-1734 GCA_964429095.1 uncultured Solibacteraceae bacterium
CGCAAAAATCGATGGGCACGCGGTCGGCGCGCTCAAAGTTGTAGGTTCTCCGGACCCGTTCTTTGGATGTCATTGTCTGCCCGCTATTGTACTCATACAAACGTGGAATAATGGTCGCCATGCTCCGCAAAATGATATGTCTGGTCCTGTTCCTGGCCAGCCTGACAGCGGCCCAGCAACCGGCGGATCCTGTGCGCGCCGTCACCGATCCCGGCGTCGTAGTCACCCGGCAGCTTATCACGCCGGCCGGCGTGCAAAGCGTGTTCGATGGCCGGATTTACGGGGTGGCCTTCGGCGAGACGGAGTCTGAAATCTGGGTGCTCAGCGCGGGCCGCATTTACCGCATCAACTGGCGCGCGAACCGGGTGCTTGAGCGGATCCCACTGGTTGGATCCGCCGGCCTGCAAGGCATCGCTTATGACGCCGCCGGGCGGCAGGCGCTGAGCTCGCACGCCAGCACAGACAATGCTCGCTTACTGGCTGTGCGCAACGGGGAGGCGAAAGTGCTGGCCGAAGGATTTGGCTCTTTCGCCGTGGGCGCCCTGGCGGCCGCTACACGCCGGGACTCCGCTGGACGCCGTCTAGCCGCGGTCCCGGTCATCGCCAGGAACAAGCTGGCCGTGGTGGACCTGGAGAGCAATCGTCTGGTTGGCGCGCCGGTTACCGGCATCGCCCCCTTTGGCGCGGTTCTGTCGGAGGACGGATCTACCGCGTATGTAACCAACTGGGGCGGGCGGCTGCCGAAATCTGGAGAACTGACTGCGCCTACGGGATTGGCGAAAGACGCCGACCGGGTGGTGATCGACCGGCGCGGCATAGCGGCTACCGGAACGGTGACCAAGATCGACTTGGTAAAGATGCGGCCCGTCGCAACCATCGCGGTGGGCTTGCAACCCAACGCCATGGCGTGGGATGAGACACACCACCGTTTGTACGTGGCCAACGGCAACAGCGATTCGGTTTCGGTCATAGATACGCGCACCGACCGCGTCTCGGCTACCTACACCATCCGGCCATTCGGGAACCGGGCGCCGGGTGTGGCGCCCACGGCCCTAGCGCTCGCGCCCGGCGGCGCTGAGCTCTACGTCGCTTGCGGAGGCATCAACGCTGTAGCGGTGCTCAACACGGCGTCCGGCGCGGTAAAGGGCCTGATCCCGACGGCGTGGTATCCGAACACGCTGGCGTTGAGTCCGGACGGCTTGCAGCTAGCCGTAGGCACTTTGCTGGGAGCGGGTTCGGGCTGGCGCGAGGAGCCGCGCAAGCGCTTTGTGCATTCCTACCGCGGGTCGGTGAGCGTGCTACCGGTCCCGGACGCGGCTCAGTTGGCCAGCTACACCACAGCGGTAGCCGAAAACAACCGTTTGCCGCTCAGCGCCCCGCCCCCGGCCGTGCCTTCCACGGCGAAACCGCGGGCCATTCCTTTGCGGGCCGGCGAGCCGAGCTTGATCGAACACGTAGTGTACGTCATCAAGGAAAACCGCACCTACGACCAGGTGTTTGGCGACATCCGGAAGGGCAACGGAGACCCTAGCCTGGTCATGTTCGGCGAGGCCGTCACTCCCAACCAGCACCGTCTGGCCGAAGAGTTTGTCCTGCTGGACAACTTCTATGCTTCGGGCGGCAACAGCGGCGACGGCCACCAATGGCTCACACAGGCCAATGAGACGGGCTACGCCATGTGGCCCGGCTGGGCCGGCCGCAGCTATCCTTTCGACGGCACCGACCCGATTGCCT
>CAYSBM010000038.1:1764-8742 GCA_964429095.1 uncultured Solibacteraceae bacterium
AAGCGCCGCAGGGATCGAACCGGGCGGATCTGATCGAGCGCTGGAAGAAGGGCGAGGACTTCTCCCATCTCTGGCACACCACATCTCCCATTCCAGCTCTCGACGGACTGCTGGCGCGTAATTTCCCGGGCTACGCCACGACCATACCGGACGTCATCCGCGCGCGCCTGTTCTTGGCCGATTTGAAAAAGTGGGAATCCGAAGGCCGCATGCCGAATCTTGTCCTGTTGCAACTGCCGAGCAACCATACGCACGGCGCCGCACCGGGCTCCCACTCGGCCAAGGCCATGGTGGCCGACAACGACCTGGCGCTGGGGCAAGTGGTGGAAGGACTGACGCACAGCAAGTTTTGGCCGAAGATGGCCATCTTCGTGGTGGAGGATGACGCGCAGAACGGCGTGGATCACGTCGACGGACATCGCACAGTGGCGCTGGCCGTCAGCCCTTACGTGCGGCGGCATTCGGTGGATTCGACCTTCTACGCGCAGACGAGCATGGTGAAGACCATCGAGCTGATTCTGGGGCTGCCTACCATGTCGATCTTCGATCTGATCGCCAATGACATGCGGGCTTCGTTTCAGGACACCCCGGATTACACACCGTACCAGGCCGTCGAGCCGCGCCAGTCTTTGTATGAATTGAACCCCCGGTTGGATGCGCTTTCGGGACCAGCGCGGCGGGCGGCGTTGGATTCGATGAAGATGCGTTTTGACGTCCCCGACGCGGCGCCCTCGGAAAGGCTCAACCGGATTTTGTGGCACAGCGTGCGAGGCTGGAATACGCCTTACCCCGCTGTGCGCCGGGCGGCGTTTGCGCCGCTTTCGCTGGATGTGGATGACAACGACAGATAGGCGCGGCCGTATAGGAGGCAAGCCATGAGAACCCAGGGCTTATTTCTGCTCGCGGTGTCGGTGCTGAGCGCCGATAACGCCATCTTTGTCGGGCAACGCAAACAATTGTTCATCGACTATAAATTCATCGAGTCGAGCGACGGCGTGGCCCTGACGGCCGGGGTCCCTTATCAAACGCGCGAACAGTTGGTCACACCGGACCAACGCTGGGAGAAAGATCTGATTATCGGCAGCTACTCGACCGTATTGAAAGAGGACGGGAAAGTGCGGCTGTGGTACAACGTGCTGGGCGCCATTTCCAAACCGCACGAGAATCCCACATTCATGGGGGTCGCTTACGCCGAATCCAGCGACGGGATCCATTTCCGCAAGCCCGTGTTGCGCCTGGTGGCGCGGGCCGGCGACCGGGAGAACAATTTTGTCCTGCCCGCGGATCCCTCGGTGGCGGCCATTGGCGGCGGCTCGGTGTTGCGTGATGACAACCCGAACTGCCCGCCTGCGGAGCGTTATAAGTCTTGGTCGAAGTTCTATCCACGCCCGGGCGCCGGCCTCAAAGGGCCGCACCGCGTATGGTATTCGGCCGACGGGTTGCGCTGGAACCTGTACGGCACGCCGGCCGCCGGCCTACGCGCCGCCGACACCCAGCCTACCTGGTTCTGGGATCCGCGCGTCGGGCGCTACGTGGGATACAGCCGCGAGTGGGTGCGCCGTCCGGACGGCTGCGGAATGCGCATGGCCAGCTATAACGAAAGCGACGACCTGCTGCACTGGGACTCCTCCATGATCGTGCTCGAGCCGGACGAGCGCGATTTTACCGCCGCCCCGCGCGCCAGCATCGAACTCGCCAGGGCGCGCGTTCAGGGGGAAAATGTCCTTCCTCCGGAGCCGGGCGGCGACCAGGTCCTGGCGCCTGCCGCGCCGGTGGACATCTATGGACCCGGCGTCTTCCGTTACGAGGAAGCCGACAGCGTTTATGTCGCGCTCACGCCGATGTTCCACCACTGGCGGGCGGAAGGCAAGGACTCCTGGCCCAGCACGGCGGACGTACAGCTCAGCGTGAGCCGCGACGCGCGCCACTTCCAGCGCGCGCCGGGCCGGCGGCCGTTTCTAAGTGTGGGCGCGCCCGGGTCGTTCGATTCCAAGTGGGTCTGGCCCCTTCCGAATCCGGTTCGAATGGGCGCCGAGTTGTGGATTTACTACCTGGGAACAAACAAGGATCACAACGGCCGGACCGATCCGGCTGCCGGGCGCCTGATGACGTCCATCTCGCGGGCGGTCTTGCGCCTGGACGGATTCATGAGCGCGGAAGCGGCCTACGAGGGCGGCTGGCTGATCACGCCGCCTTTGATCTTCGAAGGCGCCCGGCTGGAACTGAATCTGGATACCGGCGCGGGCGGCGTGGCGCGCGTCGAACTTCTGGACGCGGCGGGCAAGCCCCTGCCGGGTTACAGTCTGGCCGACGCCGATGAATTGAACGGCAACAGTGTGCGAATGCCGGTGAGCTGGAAAGGCCGGACGGACGTGGCCGCGCTGGCCGGCAAAGCGGTGCGCTTGCACGTCCGCATGCGTTCGGCGCGCCTCTACGCCTTTCAATTCAGGCCTTAAGCGGACTGCTGTATCCTGGAATCGTCATGCAGATTACCTTTTGGGGCGCCACAGGCACGGTCACCGGAAGCATGCACGAGGTGCGGGCCAACGGCCGCCGCTTCCTGCTCGATTGCGGCCTGTATCAGGGCCGCCGCAGGGAGGCCCACGAACGCAACAGCGCGCTGCCCTTCGAGGCCCGCGCGGTGGACGGCGTGCTCTTGTCGCACGCGCACCTGGACCACAGCGGCAACCTGCCTACCCTGGTGAAGAACGGGTTCAGCGGCCCCATCTATACCACCCCGGCCACGGTGGACCTGTGCGCGGCGATGTTGCGCGACTCAGCACACATCCAGGAAAAAGACGCCCAATTCATCGCCAAGCGCGGCGCGCGCAGGCGCGCGCTGAAGATGCCCGTGGAGACCGAACCGGTCGAGCCGCTGTACTCAATGCAGGATGCCGAGAGCACGCTGCCGCTGTTTCACCCAGTTCCGCTGTACACACCCACGCATCTCACTCCCACGTTGAGCTTTGAAACCTATGATGCAGGGCATATTCTCGGCTCGTCGTGCCTGCTGCTGCATTATCACGAAAACGGCCGCAAACTGAAGCTGGTGTTTTCCGGCGACGTCGGCCGTCCTCACCTGCCCATCATTCGCGATCCCGACCAACTGCCGCCGGCCGATTACGTCATCATGGAGAGCACATACGGAGACCGGCTGCACAAGGAACCAGAAGCCGTAGCGGCTAAACTCGCCGACGTGGTTCGCCGCACCTGCGCCCGCGGCGGCCGCATCATCGTTCCGGCGTTCGCCGTAGGCCGCGCGCAACAACTCGTGTTGCTTCTGCACGAGCTCATCAATGCGGGCAAGATCCCGAACATCCCGATTTTCGTGGACAGCCCTCTCACGGTGGATGTGACCGAAATCTTCCGCAAGCACCCGGAACATTGGGACGCGGAGACGCGCGATTTTCTGTTGAACGGCGAAGATCCGTTCGGGTTCAGCCGCTTGCGCTATATCCGCGATGTGAGCGAATCCAAGGCATTGAACGATCTGCGCGGCCCTTTTCTGGTGATTTCGGCTTCGGGCATGTGCGAGGCCGGCCGCATCCTGCACCACCTGCGCAACAACATCGAAGATCCGCGCAACACCATCCTGATCACCGGATTTCAGGCCGAGAACACGCTGGGCCGGAAGCTGGTCGACAAATGGCAGGAAGTGGCGATTTTCGGCGAGCCGGTGCGCGTGCGCGCCGAAGTGGTCAAGATCAATGAACTCAGCGCCCACGCCGACCAGCGCGAGTTGCTCGCCTGGCTTAAGCCCCTGGCCGGGACGCTGAAGAAAGTATTTCTGGTGCACGGCGAACCGTCGCAGTCGGCAGCCTTGGCCAAGGCCATTCAGCAGCAATATGAGCTGGAAGTGACCACACCCCGGCGCGGGGAGACGTTCGAACTAGCCTAGCTCCGCCCCGGTACTGGTACAAAGCCGCGCGCAATTTACGCTCCGTACTGTTTACGCAGGCCGCTGCCGGCCGCGATAATGTCTCTTACGCTACAGGCGGAGAGCGCGTGAATTACCTCATCCAGTTCGTCTATTTGCAAGTGCTGGACCTGCTGACAACCGTCGCGTTCTTGCTCAACGGGATTCAGGAAGGCAATCCTCTGGTCCGCTGGGCGCTGCGCGCCTCGCCGCACCCGCTGGGCGGACTGGTGGGTGTGAAAATACTGGCCTTGCTGCTGGGTCTGTACTGCTGGCGCTACGGCAAGCAACGGTTGCTCGGCCGCATCAATATGATGTTCGCCGCTCTGGTGGCCTGGAACCTGCTGGCTCTGATCGCCGGTTCTCTCGCCGCCGCCAGGGCCATCTGATTCGGCTATCCTGGATCGTTGGCGGGTGTTGCCACCGCCAATTGAAACGTGAAAGGGTAGCCATGTCCACAGACTTTCTTCGCTTGGTTCCGATTTTCGCCATTCTGATCCTCAGCCTGCCCTTGCAGGCCGATAACGGCACAGCAGCTCTGGCGCCTACCGGACTGCGGGTTGAATACTTGACGGATCCGGTCGGCATCGACGTCAGCCAGCCGCGATTTTCCTGGATCTTGAATCACGCCGAGCGCGGCCAGGCTCAAACCGCTTATCAGGTGGTGGTATCCACGTCGCCGTCAGCCGCCACGGGCGACCAGTGGGACAGCGGCCCGGTGGCGTCGCCGCAAAGCATTCACGTGGTCTACGCTGGCAAAGCGCTCGAAAGCGGCAAGACCTACTACTGGAAGGTCCGCTACTGGGACAAGCAGGGCAGGCCAAGCGCCTATAGCAATGTAGCGCGGTTCGAAATGGGCTTGCTCAAACCGTCCGACTGGACCGGACCGTGGATCGGCGGAGGTAACACGCTGCGCAAGGAGTTCACGCTGGCCGCCAAGCCCATCCGCGCCCGGGCTTACCTGGCTGGGGTGGGCTACGCCGAGCTGCACGTCAACGGGCGCAAGATCGGCGACCGGGTGCTCGATCCCGCCTGGACCACTTACGACAAGCGCGTGCTCTATGCCACGCACGACATCACGAAATACCTGAGTCCGGGAGTGAACGCCATCGGCGTGATGCTGGGCGAGGGCTGGTATCACAACCGCGCCTTGAAGCTCCAGGTGAACATCGAAATGGAAGGCGGTCAAAAGCTGAGCATCGCCGCCGATGGCTCCTGGAAAGTTACACAAGGGCCCATCCTCGAAGACAGCGTGTATCACGGCGAAGTTTACGACGCCCGCCAGGAGATGCCCGGCTGGGACCGCGGCGGTTTCAACGACGCCGGCTGGAAGCCCGCCGTGATCGTGGACGGCCCCAAGGGAGTCCTTTCGGCCGAAATGATGCCGCCGATCAAGGTCGTGGACACGATCGTGCCCTTCAAGCTGACCAACCCGAAACCCGGCGTCTACGTCTACGACATGGGACAGAATTTCAGCGGCTGGGTTCAGCTTCGCGTCAAAGGGCCGCGCGGCACGCAGGTAAAACTGCGTTTCGCGGAACTTCTTTATGACGACCGCACGCTGAATGTCGAGAACCTGCGCAAGGCGCGCGCCACCGACGTTTACATTTTGCGCGGAGACGGCGAAGAAGAAGTTTATGAACCGCGCTTCACCTATCACGGGTTCAGGTATGTAGAGTTAACCGGCTTCCCCGGCGCGCCGCGCATGGACACGGTGCGCGGGCGCGTGGCGCACAGCGCGGTGAAACCCACCGGCGGGCTGGCCTTCTCTAAGCCGGTTTTGAACCAGTTGCAGCGCATCATCCTCTGGGGGGTCACCTCGAACCTGCATAGCGTGCCCACCGATTGCAACCAGCGCGACGAGCGTATGGGCTGGATGGCCGACGCCCACCTGTACGGCGAAACCGCCATGCTGAATTTCGACATGGCCGCCTTCTACACCAATTTCTTGCGTAATATACATGATGCTCAGAAAGAGGACGGCAGCGTCCCCGACACGGTTCCGTCAACCGCCTGGGGCCGCTACCCGGCGGACCCGGCCTGGGGCAGCGCCTATCCTCTGTTTGTCTGGTACATGTGGGAGCACTATGGCGACCGCCGCATCCTGGAGCAGCACTACGAAGGCATTAAGGCATGGACTGAATTCTTGCGCACGCGCTCCAAAGACGGCGTGGTGGAGTTCGTCAAGTACGGCGACTGGGTGCCGGTAGTAAAGACCGACGGATACCTAGTGTCGACTTTCTATTACTATTACAGCGCCGAGATCGTGGCGCGCACCGCTGAAATCCTCGGCAGGACCGCCGACGCTGAGGCTTACCGCGCCTTGCAGGCGCAAATCCGCGACGGTTTTCATCGCCGGTTCTACAACCCCGAGCGCAAGTATTACGGCGATGGGACGCAGACCGCACAGGTGCTGGCCCTGTTTCTGGACATCGCTCCCAAAGATGCGCGCGGACCCGCGGCTGGATGGCTGCGAAACGACATTACCTACTATCACAACACGCACCTGACCACCGGCATCATCGGCACCAAGTACTTACTGCCGGTACTCACCGAGCTGGGCAGTCCGGATTTGGCTTATGAACTGGCCACGCAAACCACCTATCCGAGCTGGGGCTACATGCTGGAAAACGGCGCCACAACATTGGGGTAGCTGTCTCAGACACTCCCCGCCCCGACGATGAATTCCCACAACCACCCGATGTTCGGCAGCGTCGGCGCGTGGATGTACCAGGCGCTGGCGGGCATCAAGGCAGACTCGAAGGCCGGCGGCTACGAGCGCATCCACTTTGTCCCGCAGATGGTGCGGGACCTGAACTGGGCCTCCGGCACGATTGAAACCCCCCGGGGCATGGTGAACAGCTCCTGGAGCCGTACACCGGACGCTATCCGCTATGAGGTCACCATCCCGGTGGGCTCCAGCGCCGAAATCGTGCTGCCGAAGTTCAACTTCCGCGACGTGGAAGTGCGCGAAAGCGCGAAGCCCGTCTTTCAGGGCGGCAAGTTCGTACCAGGCGCGGCAGGCGTCACCAGCGCCAAAGATACCGAAAGAAGCGTCATCC
>CAYSBM010000038.1:8752-13186 GCA_964429095.1 uncultured Solibacteraceae bacterium
CGGCCGCTGAGCGACTTTACGGCGGACGTCCGGCGGCGACAGCCAGCGGACGTGTTATCATCCGAATCTCATGGTTGAGTATTCGATTGGCGTCGATCTGGGCGGCACGAATTTGCGCGCCGCCGTTATTGACCGCGGCGGAAGCATTCTTGAGAAGATTGCGGCGCCGACCAATATGCCCGAGGGGCGCGAAGCGGTGGTCTCTAGCCTTGTGGAGGCCATCGCCAGGCTGCGCGACAAATACGGCAGCGGCCCGCTGGCGGGCATCGGCGTCGCCGTGCCAGGCTTCATCTTGATGGAACCGGGCGTCATCGTAGGGTCGAATAACCTGGCCGCGCTCGAGAACTACCCCATCCGCGACGATATCAGCCGCAGGTTGGGCGCTAGAGTCATTCTCGAAAACGACGCCAACGCCGCCGCTTTGGGCGAGAAGTGGATGGGCGCCGGGCGCGATGTGGACGATTTGGTGCTGCTGACTTTGGGCACCGGCATCGGCGGAGGCATTATTTGCGGCGGCCGCGTTCTGCACGGGCACGTGGGCATGGCCGGCGAAATCGGCCACATGACCGTGGATCCGGTAGGCAATCCCTGCGGCTGCGGCAACGTGGGCTGCCTGGAAAAACACGCATCGGCCACCGCCGTCGTGGCCATGGCCAAGCTGCTGCATCTGGGCGAGGATCGCGCCGAGATCACCTCGGAATATGTCTGCCGGCTGGCGCAAGATGGCGACGTGAAGGCCCGGATGGTGTTTGAGCGCATGGGCAGGGCGCTGGGCGTGGCGTTCGCCAACCTAGTCAACATCTTCAATTTTCCGCTGTACCTGATGAGCGGCGGCATGCTGCCGGCCTGGGAGTTTTTTATGCCGGCGTTGCTAGAGGAGGTTGAGCGCCGTTCATTCACTTACCGTAACGCCAAGACGCGCATCGAGAAGGCGAAACTGGGCAACGAGGCGGGTTTGTATGGCGCCGCCTACTTGCCGTTTATCGAGTGAGGACATCTGGTCATGTATTGGATGGGCATCGATGTTGGCACGGGCGGAACCCGTGCTTTGTTGGTGGACGAAAAAGGCGCGGTGAAAGCCGCCTTCACCGCCCCGCACGAGGATATGCGCATGGAGCGTCCTTTGTGGGCCGAGCAGCGTCCCGAGAATTGGTGGGACGCCGCGCAAGCAGCCATACAGGGCGTTCTCAAGCAAGCCAAGGCGACGGGCAAGCAGGTGAAGGGCATCGGCCTTTCCGGCCAGATGCACGGCCTGGTGATGCTGGACGAAAACAACTCTGTCATACGGCCCGCGCTCATCTGGTGCGATCAGCGCAGCCAGCCGCAGGTGGACCACATCAACTGCGTGGTGGGTAAGGCCAACGTCCTGGCTTTCATCGCCAACCCGGTGCTGACCGGATTCACCCTCCCCAAGCTTCTGTGGGTGCGCGATAACGAGCCGAACAATTACGGGCGGCTGCGTAAGATGCTCTTGCCCAAGGACTACATCCGCTTTAAACTCACGGGCGAGTACGCCAGCGACGTTTCCGACGCCAGCGGTACGGCGCTGTTCGATGTGGTCTTGCGACGCTGGTCGGGCAAGATGGCCGAGCGGCTGGGCATCGATCAGTCGATCTTGCCCAAGGTTTACGAATCCGTCGAGATTACCGGAGAAGTGACAGCAGAAGCAGCCGAAGCGACGGGCCTCCGCGCGGGCACACCCGTGGTGGGCGGCGGAGGCGACCAGGCATCGAGCGCCGTTGGCAACGGCATCGTGGAAGCCGGCATCGTCTCCTGCACGCTGGGAACCTCGGGCGTGGTCTTCGCGCACATGGACCGCGCCAATTATGATCCGGCCGGCCGCGTGCACACCTTTTGCCACGCAGTGAAGGGCGCTTGGCACGTGATGGGAGTGACGCAAGGCGCCGGGCTGAGCCTACAGTGGTTCCGCAATCAGCTTGCCCCGGCCGCCGATTACGATGCTCTCACGGCCGAAGCCGCCAAATCGCCGGTGGGCGCACAGGGCTTGTTCTGGCTTCCCTACCTGATGGGGGAGCGGACGCCGCATCTGGACGCCACCGCGCGGGGTGGCTGGATCGGGCTTACGGCTAAACACACGCGCGCCGATATGCTGCGGGCGCTGCTGGAAGGCGTCAGCTACAGCCAAAAAGATTGCCTGGATGTGATTGAGGGACTGGGCGTCGAAGCCAGATCGGTGCGCGCTTCCGGCGGCGGGGCGCGCAGCCCCTTCTGGCGGCGTCTGCTGGCCGACATCCTGTGCAAGAAGGTTGTAACGCTGGAGACGCAGGAGGGCTCGGCATACGGCGCCGCTCTGCTGGCGACTGTGGGAACCGGAGCTTACCAAACGGTCCAAGAGGTCTGCCGGGCGGTGGTCAAGGAAGTGGATGCGGTAACCCCCCGGCCGCATGAATCGCAGCTTTACGCGCGCGGCCACGAAGTGTACCGGCAGCTTTACCCAGCGTTGAAGCCGGTCTACCGGCTGATTGAGGGCCTGATCTGAGATCATCGCCTTGTGGGCGCGACGCGCCTGCCCTGGCATGGATAGCGCTCCTCTTTATTGCGACGTGAGCCTGCCGGTCCCCATGGACCAGGAGTTCACCTACGCGCTGCCGGAAACGCTGCGCCACCGGGTGAAGCCCGGCTGCCGCGTACTGGCTCCATTTGCATCGCGAAAACTGGCAGGCGTGGTGCTGCGGTGCCACAGTGAGCCTCCGCCGGTTGAACCCCGTCCACTGCTGCGCCTGCTGGATGAGGAGCCGGTGCTCGATGCTGAACTGCTGTCGCTCGGCCGCTGGATGGCCGAATATTACTGTGCACCCCTCGGAGAAGCCTTGCGCGTGATGACGCCGCTTGCCGGGGAGATCCGGCGTAGCCGTCTATACACGCTTACGACAGCGGGCCGCGACACGGTCCGCCAACTGGTTTTGGGCGAAGGTGAGGAGGATCCGTCACTGAAGATCTTGCGCCTGCTCGAGGCGCGGCCGCTAAGCGCGTCCTATTTGTGCAGGAGCATCACCCAGGCTTCGCGCCTTCTGCGCACGCTTGAGAAAAGGGGCTGGGTTGCGGCCGACGAGCGCCATGAGGAACGCGACCCGCTGCGCGCGCCCGCCTCCAAGCTGCGCGTCGAGTTCTCCGGACGCGCCGCCGGGATGAAGCTGCGCAAGGCCGAGCGCGAACTGATCGCCTATCTCGAACTGCATCCCGGAGCACACAACCTGGCGGAGGTGGACCACGCCGTGCGCAACGCTTCGGCCGCCGCGCGGGCGCTGGCGCGGCGCGGGCTGGTCTCGCTCAAGCCCGAGCCGGTGGCAGCCGCTGCCGGAAGCGTCCATCCCGCCCGGACGCTCAATCCACACCAGCTTGCCGCGTTCGAACGCATCCGCGCCAGCCTGGAGGCGCGCCGCTTCGAAGCCTTCTTGCTTTACGGAGTCACGGGCTCGGGCAAGACCGAAGTGTATCTGCGCGCCATTGACGCCGCGCTGAAACTGGGGCGTGGGGCGCTGCTGCTGGTGCCTGAGATTGCACTCACCCCGGCCGTGGCCGGCCAGTTCATCGCCCAGTTTGGCGAACGCGTGGCCATCCTGCACTCAGCCCTCACCGATACCGAGCGCGCCGCTCAATGGCGGCGCATCCGCAACGGAGAAGCCGGCGTCGTGGTGGGCACGCGCAGCGGAGTCTTTGCCCCCGTGCGCGACCTGGGGCTGGTGGTGGTCGACGAGGAGCACGACGGCAGCTACAAACAGGAAGAGACGCCGCGCTACAACGGACGCGACCTGGCTATCGTGCGCGCGCGTGCGGCGGGCGCCGCCGTGGTCCTGGGTTCGGCCACCCCCAGTCTGGAGTCGCGTTACAATGCCGCGCGCGGCAAATACACGTTGCTCGAACTGCCCGAGCGCATCGAGCGGCGGCCCATGCCGGAAGTCGAGTTGATCGACATGCGCGCCGAATTTTTGGAGACCCGCCGTCAGGCCACCTTCTCCAGGCGCCTGCTGGAAGCCATTCGTGGGCGTCTGGAAGCGCGTGAACAGGTGATGCTGTTGCTCAACCGGCGGGGTTTCTCCAGCTTTGTGGTCTGCCGCGCTTGCGGAGAACGCGTCCAGTGTGCCAACTGCTCGCTCACCCTGACCTACCACCGGCGTGACCGGCGGCTGCTCTGCCACGTCTGCGGCTACGCCGAGCGCGTACCCGAGGTGTGTCCCAAATGCCAGAGTGAATACATACAGTTTGTGGGCGCCGGAAGCGAGCGCGTGGAGGAGGAATTGCACCAGGCTTTCCCACAGGCGCGCATTGCCCGCATGGACCGGGATACGGTCACCGGCCGCCGCCATTACGAAACCATCCTCCATGCTTTCCGGGAGCACGACTACGACATCCTGGTCGGCACCCAGATGATCGCCAAGGGGCATGACATTCCCAACGTGACGCTGGTGGGCG
>CAYSBM010000039.1:0-3275 GCA_964429095.1 uncultured Solibacteraceae bacterium
AGTTCATAGCGCGCGATCTCGGCCCCTTTAAGCAGGACCGCGTATTGCCTTGCGCCGAGCGAGAGGTTGTCGGTGACCCGCACCGGGGGCAACAAATAGCCTAATTCGGAAGCCAGTTGCCGCCGTATGGCGGCGATGCGCCTCAGCAGGGGCGACTCCTGAGCGCCTTCCACCATCTTGACCAGCCCCAGACCGACCTCGACCGCCAACGGCTCCACTCTGAGCAACGACTCCAGGTTTTCACGCGGCGGCGCTGCCGGGGCTTTGTCCTTGGCGGCTTCCGCAACCGCCGGTCTGCGGCGCAATCGCCAGCCGGCGATTCCGACTCCCGTTGCTAGCGCCAGGAACGGGAGGGCCGGCAGCCCGGGGAACGCCGCCATGGCCCCAAGCACGCCGGAGGCCAGCAAGAGCGGTTGCGGTTTGTTGAACACCTGGCGGTCGAAGTCCGCCCCAATGCGCTGGTCGGAGCTCGCCCGGGTCACGATCAGACCGCCGGAGATCGAAATCATCAGCGCCGGAATGACCGTCACTAGACCGTCGCCGATGGTCAGCACGGTGTAAGTTTCCAAAGCCCGGCGTAGTTCCATGCCGTGTTGCAGGACGCCTATGAGAAATCCGGCGGCGATGTTGATCCCCGTGATTAGAATGCTGGCCACCGCGTCGCGCTGCGTGAACCGCGAGGCGCCGTCCATGGCCCCATAGAATTCTGCTTCCCCGGCCAACTCCTTCCGCCTCCGCCGGGCCTCGGCTTCGTTAATCAGTCCGGCGCTCAGGTCCGAGTCGATCGACATCTGTTTGCCCGGCAGCGCATCCAAGGTGAAGCGCGCCGTGACTTCGCTGATGCGCACCGCCCCGTGATTGATCACCACATATTGAATGGCCACCAATACCAGAAAAATCACCGCGCCGATGATGTAGTTGCCGCCCACAACAAAGTTGCCGAAAGCTTCGATGACGTGGCCGGCGGCCGCCGTGCCTGTGTTGCCGTTCAACAGAATGAGCCGCGAGCTGGAAACGTTCAGCGCCAGCCGGAACAGCGTCATCAGCAGCAGGGTGGTTGGAAATATGCTGAACTCGCTGGGTTTGGTGATATAGAGCGCTACCAGGAGGACGATCACCGACAAGGTGATGTTGGCTGCAATCAGTGCATCCAGCGCCCACGGCGCCAGCGGCGTGATCATGGCCATCACGATCGCCAGCACCGCCAGCGGCACACCCAGTTCTTTCAGCGAACTCACCGAAACCAGGCTCGCCGCGGCGGCTTGCGCCTCTTCGCCCCCCCGAGTCCGTCTGCCCGGCGTCGCCGCGGAGGCGGCTCCCGCCAAGCTGCCTCCCGATCCGCTCATTGCCGGTAGCTGTGCCGCTCCCGCCGCCATCCATTCACTCCTTTAACCGGGCAGCCGCCCGTTCATCAGCCGGTAAAGATAGGCCAGAATCTCGGCTACCGCGCGGAACAGGTGCGCCGGAATCTCCTGCCCCACCTCCACGGACTGATAAAGGGTACGCGCCAGCGGCGGATTTTCCACCACCGGCACCTGATTCTCCACCGCCAGTTGGCGGATCCTCTGGGCTAAATAGTTTCTGCCCTTGGCCACCACCTTCGGTGCGGCCATGGACTCCATCTGATAACGCAGGGCCACCGCATAATGCGTCGGATTTACAATGACCGCCGTGGCCGTGGGAACTTGCTGCATCATGCGCCGGCGCGTGAGTTCGCGCTGCATTCGCCGGATGCGCATCTTGGTCTGCGGATGGCCGTCGACTTCCTTGTACTCTTCCCGCACTTCCTGCTTGCTCATGCGCATCTGGCGCAGGAATTTGAACTTCTCCCGCGCCAGGTCCAGGCTTCCAAACACCGCCAGAATCAGAGCCGCCTTGGTGAGCAAATCCTTCAAGGAAGCCCCCACTTGTCCCAGCCCTGCCGGAAGCGGCATGAAAGGCAGTGTCATGTAGACCGGAAGGTTCCGGTTCACCACTGCGTAAACCGCGTAGCCGAAAACCGGCAGCAGCAACAGAGCTTGCAACAATAGCGGCAAATTCCTCCGGGGCAGCTCGCGCAGGCGAGCCGCCGGATTCAGCCGCGATGCATCCGGCACGAGCGGTTTCAGCGAGAAACCCAGCTTGGTCACCGCCAGATGGGAGGCCAACGCCGCCAACCATAGCAACGCGCCCCCCAACGCCAGAGGCAACCAGAAACGCAGCGCAATCACGCGCGCCAGTTCTGATAACCTGCTCGCGCTGCATTGCGTATCGAAAGCTTGCTTCAGCAGAGTCCGCACCATGCGCCCCGCTCCGCCGAACCAGGCTGCGCCGGTTGCCGTCAACAGCCCCGCGAAGGCCAGAAATTGAACCGCCGCCGGAAATTCGCGGCTCACCGCGAAGCGCCCTTCCCTGCGCGCCCGCTCCAGGCGCCGCGGCGTCGGCTGTTCGGTTTGCTGGCTGCGATCCGGCATCAGCAGCCTCCCAATTGCGCCAGTGCGGCCAAGGCCCGGGCGGCGGCCCGCTCATAGAGCCAGGGCATGACGGCCGTCAAGGCGGCCAAGGTGGCCAGCGCGGCCAGCATCTTGGCCGGGAAGGCCAGTGTCAGCACCTGCAAGTGCGCGTTGATCTTGCTTAGCAGCGCCAGCGTGATGTCGACGAGCACCGTGAGCGCTATCACCGGTAGCGCCAGACGCACGCCGGTGGCGAGCATGGCCGAACCCAGGCGCACCAGCGGTTCAGCCGTGGCCAGCGTAGGCCGGAACGTGCCCGGTGGGAGTAGTTCCAGGCTGCGCGCGAACACCCGGATCACTTCGCGGTCCATTCCGAAAGCGAAAAACAGCAGCGACCCACCCAATTGCGGGAAAACCAGCAGGCCGCGTGCATCGGCTGCGCGGTTGGGATCGATCATCGAAGCATACGAGTAGCCCGCTTGCAGCCCGATCATCTGCGCACCCATCTGAAAAGCTTCTCCGAGCAGCGCCGTCACCGCGCCGGCTCCCACGCCGAAAGCAGTTTCCGCTGCCAGCCACAGCGCCATTTGGCCGGGTGCAGGCGTCTGATCCCCCAGTTTGGGCCACACGGGAAACAACACCAGCGTGGCGGCCACGCTCAAGCCGGCGCGCGCCAGCTCCGGCCCCGACCGCACGCCGGGCAGCGGGACAAATACGAACGCGCCGGCTACGCGCGCCAACACCAGCAGGAACGCCAGCAGCGTGCCCATTGGAATTTCAACGCGCATAACGCTCCAGGTTGCCCAGGACCGCCGAGGCGTAGTCCATTAGTTTTGCGAGCAT
>CAYSBM010000039.1:3285-9070 GCA_964429095.1 uncultured Solibacteraceae bacterium
CGCCGGGGAGCAGGCGGATCCCCAGCACCTTCGACAGCACCGTGCCGGCCAGAAATGCTCCCAGCCGCGGCACGGTGCTGAAGCTGGCGTCCTGAATAGAAGTGGCGATCTGGACCAGACTGATCACGATGCCGGCGAGAAATCCGATGGCCAGCAACGGCAGGCCCACCCAGAATGCAGTCATCAAGGTTTGGCGCAGGATGTCGGCAACCGATTGCGGGGTCATGGCCTCAGCGGTAAAAGCTCCGGAGCAGGCTTCCGATGACCAGATTCCAGCCGTCCACGAGAACGAACAGCAAAATCTTAAAGGGGGCTGAAATCATCACGGGCGGCAACTGCATCATGCCAATGGAAACCGTCACCGATGCCACGTCGAAATCAATC
Source organism: uncultured Solibacteraceae bacterium (assembly GCA_964429095.1). Classification (GTDB taxonomy): domain Bacteria; phylum Acidobacteriota; class Terriglobia; order Bryobacterales; family Bryobacteraceae; genus JAJFUV01. The sequence goes on from CAYSBM010000039.1 coordinate 3,670, forward strand.
ACCAGAAAGGGCAGAAACAGCACCGCGCCGATCTGAAAGCCGGTTCGTAATTCCGACAGAATGTAGGCCGGCACCACGACCTTCATCTCCAGGTCTTCGGGGCGCCGCGGCGCAGGCAGCCGAGCGGCATCTAAAAAAAGTTTCAGATCTTTTTCACGCGTGTATCGCAGCAGGAAGGCTTTGAGCGGCCGTGATCCCTGGTCGAAAGCTTGCTCCAATTTCACCGCGCCTTTTTCAAGCGGCGCCCAGCCCTGCTCATACATTTCAACCGCCACCGGCTGCATGATCACCAGAGCCAGGAATAACGCCAGCCCGATCAGCACCTGGTTGGAGGGCGTGGACTGCGTGCCCAGCGCCTGCCGGAGAAAGTGCAGGACCACTACAATGCGCAGAAACGGAGTGACGCACATGATCACGGCGGGCAGGAACGTGAGCAGGGTGAGCAGGATCACGATCTGCATAGGCAGGCTCAGCAGATTGCCATTGGGCCCGGCGCTCAATGAGATGCCTAGCAAAGAAGACGGCTGCCGCTCCGGGGCCGCTGCCAGCGCTCCAGGCACGAGCAGAATGCTGGGCCACACCCACGCGCTCATGAACGGTTCTCCTCGAGAGATTGCGGCGCCTGTTCCTTCCACGGCGCTTCTGCGAGCAGCGTGCAACCGCCTGTGTAGGACGCCACCAGCAAAGCCCGGTCGCCCAAACGGATCAAGTGCAGCGCGTGGTGCGGGTCCAGGTGCAAGCGCGTCTCGGCGCTCAACAAACAACGGCCGCCGGTTGAAGAAAGCCGCCGCCACGCGAGCATTCCCCGGCGGCGGAACCACCCCAGAACACCGCCAAGCAGCGCTAACACCAGGGCAACCGACGCTACCTGCCAAATCCATTCCATTGTTTGCTTCCTCAAACAGCTCCTGCCGTTAATCTCCTTCCCAGAAATCTGTAATGCGAACGCCCATGATGTCCTCAATGATTACGATTTCCCCGTAGCCCACCAGCACTTCCCCTATCATTAGATCCAGGTTCTCGCCCGCCGACCGGGTCAGCTTCACCACGCTGCCCGGTCCTAGTTTCAAGATCTCGCCCAGGGTCATGGGCTTGCGGTCCAGTTCGACTTCCACCTCAATGGGAATGTCTGCGAAATGGCTGATGGCTTCCAGCGGGGTCATCGTCGCGCGGATGCTACCGTTTCAAATTGATGGTTTCCTGGCTGAGTTCGTCCACCGCCGTGACCACCCGGGTGTTAGCTTGGTAGCCGCGCTGGAGCACGATCAGGTTGGTGAATTCCTTGGCGATATCGACAGTCGAATACTCCACCGCTCCGCCGATAATCAAGCCCCGGCCGCCGGTGCCCGGCAGTCCGATGGCCGGTAATGCGCTCCGCGCGCTCAGTTGGTAATTGTTGTTGCCGACGGCGATCAGCGATTCCGGGTTGCGAATGCTGGCCATGGCCACCTGTCCCACCACGGCTTGCTCACCGTTGGAATATTGCGCCAGGATCTTGCCGCCGTCGGCCAGCCCCACGCGCACCAGTTGCGCGGCCGGCGAACCGTTCTGTGCGTTAGCGGAAACGCTGGAAGGCTGCGCGTACTGTGTCAGGCGCGGCGCCGTGCCGTCGTACAAGTTCCAGGTGAGCGACAGGTCGTTGGCGCCGTCGGCCAGCCCCGTGATGTCGATGGTTGGCATGGGATCGGAAGCAGCCGGCGAGGTAAGCTTTCCCGCCGCGTCGAACGTGATGGCGCCGGTGACCGGCGTGAAGGGCGCCATGAGATCCGCGTCCGGCACAGTCACCGAGTAATTCCACTCATTGGCCGTAGCGGCTTTGGTGAAGGTGATTGTAACCACATGCGAGTTGCCGAGTGAGTCGTAGACTTCAATGGCGGTTGAGAAGGTCGAGCCGGCTTCCGCCGCGGCGTTGAGGTTTAGCTCGAAGCTGAAAACGCTGGAGGGCGTGGGCGCCTGCAGCGTCCCGATGGGCACGGTAATGTTGTTGATCGCGCCGCTGGTAATCACCTTGCCGGTGGCGGGATCGATTTCGGTCCAGCCCTGTATGCGCTCGCCGGTCGAGGTGAGCAGGTTGCCCGCCTTGTCAACCTGGAAGTTCCCGCCTCGCGTATAGAGAATGGCGCCGGCGTTATCTTGGACGATGAAGAATCCGTCGCCTTGGATGGCTGCGTCCAGTGCGCCGCTGGAGGACTGAATGGCGCCTTGTGAAAACTGCCTTATGGTGACGGGGCGGCCCACGCCGAAACCGACCTGGGTCTCGCCCAGTCCGGCGCCCAGCGACTGAGTTACCAAGTCATGAAACGAAACAACGCTGGTCTTAAATCCCGGAGTGTTCAGGTTCGCCAGGTTATTCCCTACCACGTCGATAGCCGTCGAATGCGCGCTCAGCGCCGACAGTGCGGTTGAAAATGACGTAAACATCGAATGGGTTCCTCCTTATGCTGCCGGTGCTGACTTTGTACCGCCGCTGGAACCGGCCAACAGCTCCCGAATGCCGGCTACCTGCTCCTGGATTTGCATGGTGTGCTCCAACTGGCTGAATTGCGCCAACTGGGTGACAAACTGGATGCCGTCGGTCGGGTTCATCGGGTCCTGATTCTTGAGTTGAGCGACCAATAGCTGTAGAAATGTGTTCTTGTTCAGATCCTTATTGACCGGCGTGGCGCTGCTGGACGACGCGGCGGCGCCGGCCGCCGATGTTGCGTTGACCACTTCAGATTGGACCGTCATGATCTTTCCTCCTCTTGCGTCATGGTTTCGGGCGTGAGTCTCTGCGCCAGTTGTTCGGCCCAGGCTGCCGCCGGGTGCTGGCGCCGCCGCCGCTCACCCCCCTCCTGCATCGGCGCTTGTCCGTGCCCGGAATGGTTCCGCTGGTCTTCTGCACGCCAGGAGGCCGATTCCGGACGCTCAGCCCGGAACTCGGATGCCGTATTGTCGAGCGCGGAAATCTCCTCAGTCCGGTATCCGGCGATCTCCAGGCGTTTCACCAAGTGGCCGAGCTCGGAGCGTAGCGAGGAACTCAGCTCGGCATCCGATGCGCGCACCGCCACTCGCACTTGGCCTCCGCTTTCGGCCACCCGGACCTGAACCTGTTGTTCCCGCGCGGCCGGGATCTGGATTGTGAAATCCCGTGCCGCCGGTGCATGGATTCGGCTCCGGTGTAGCGTGGAGGCCGGTTGCGCGTCCAGGTTGCTGCCGGTTGCCGCCGCAGGCTGTCGAGGGTCTGCGGAGAGCGGGTGCGTTTCCAAGGTCGCGTGTTGCCCAACCGCGGAGGGGCCGGGCATGGATGGTAGTTGGAGTGTCTCCTTGCCTTGCATGCCAGCTTGGAGGCGCTCCCGGTGATCGAGTGCAGGCTTCAGGCTGTCACCTGCTTTCGGCGCGCTGCCGGAGAGTGCCAAATGCTGTCTTGGCGCGGTGTCTCTGGAGGCCTGCTTCGGCGCCGCCGCTGACGTCTTCCGGCCCGGCTGAAGGGCAACAGTTCGGGAGTCTTCCGCGTGCATGGCTGGGGGGAGCCACCCGCGGCCTGCCGGCCGCGTTTCATCTACAGCGCGGATGAAGGGTGCAGGTTCCGTCATCATTTGGCTTGCGGATTCGGGCTCCCTCCAGCCGCGCTCGATGGATCCGCGGCCGGCCGTTGCAGCACGTAAATCCGGCTCGCCGGTGCCAGCCTGTTCCAGAGGTTTCAAGCGCATGGAAAACGCCAGCAGGGGTGGCGCGAGCGGTCTGGAAGCGGCCTCGCCGTTGTTAGCCGGGGTCTCCGCCTTCTGCGGTCCTGCTGTCTGCCGGGCAGCGGCTTCGGGTTCTGTAGCCGGAACCACTGTAGGCAAAGACTCGGGAGGTGCTTCTGGCGCCGGCGTAACCGTTGCGGCACAGGTCAGCGGCGCCTTGGCAGGGCCGTCTTCATCCATTTCAAGGGGCTGAGGACTGGTTTGTTCCTGAGAAAGTCCCACGGCCGGGGGGGCAAAGGCTTGGATAATAACTGGCGCTTGCCTGCCGGAGGCAAATTGTTCATTCGCAGGGTCCGTTCCGGCTTGCCGGCTTTCCATTACGGAATCCGGTCTTGCTGCGGCCTGCCACGCACATGCCGGCGCAACCAGCGGCTGGGTGACGGGCGTCAGAACGGCGGCTAGGAAATGGTCCGCAGGCGGATTCATCGAGCAGTGCTCTTCATCGTCACTGTCGCCGCGCTTTTCGCACACTTCGCCGGCTGCTTCCATACCGCCCGTGGCCTCCGGAGCAGCGGACGGCCATTCGCGAACCTGCCCGGCAGACCATTCCAGAGCGAGAATCAAGGCGTTCACCAGGCAAGGGAACACCGCCAGCCCGGTATGTGCTTGCCGGCCCGGTCCGGTCTGGTTGGATAAGTCCGGCATGGAGTCCAGTCTCGGCCCGGGAGCTGCGGCAACAGGAACGGAGTTGGCGGTTACAGCCGTCACGCCGTGTCATTGTGCATGGCGAGGGCCATTTGCTGGCAATGAAATCTCAGTGACTTAGATGGGATCGGGCAAGGCAGGAATTTGGCGCAGAATTCCAAATCGGCATAATTCTGTCGCCGAATGGAACATCCTCGCGTACCATATCGGCGCGTAGCATGGAATTTACAGGATTTCTTCAAAGGAACCTGAATTGCTTACCGGGTGGGCGGAGTCTAGTTGCGATGGACCAGCTCACTATCAACGCCGCCAGCGGCCTCCGCGCCCGCTTGGAAGCGATCGAAATGCTGGCCAACAATCTGGCCAACGCTTCGGCGGCCGGTTATAAAGTGGATCGCGAATCCTACAGTCTTTATGCCTCTCCGGAAGCGGACGGCGTGGTCAGCCAACTCCCAGTGGTGGAAACACAATGGACGGATTTTGCTCAGGGTACGCTGACCCCTACCGGGAACTGGTCGGATTTGGCCCTATCCGGCGGTGGTTTTTTTGTGGTTCAAGCGCCGGGCGGCCCACTCAAAACGCGCAACGGCGCCTTCCGCTTATCGTGTGACGTGAGGCTGGAACCATCGCAAGGCTACGCGGTCCGTGGTGAGGGCGGCGCGGCCATCACCGTGGATCCGGCCTATCCGGTTGAAATCACTCTGGAGGGCGCAGTTCTTCAACAAGGAAGGGAAGTGGGCCGCCTGGAGCTGGCTGAGATATCGCCTCCCACGGCGCTTATCAAACAGGATGGCCTTTATTTCCGGCTCAACCAGCAAGGCGGCGTTGTGCGTCCGGCGGCGGCGCAAGTTCATCAGGGCGTGCTGGAGAGTTCCAATGTAGTGGCTCCCGAGTCCGCCGTGCGCATGATCAGCCTGATGCGGCAGTTCGAAATGTTGCAACGCGCCATTGCGCTGGGGGCCGAAATGAACCGCCGCGGAGTGGAAGAAGTCGCCCGGGTGAATTCTTAGAGCCCGGGGCTAATAGGG
>CAYSBM010000039.1:9080-13162 GCA_964429095.1 uncultured Solibacteraceae bacterium
TTCGGTCGTTATATAGCGCCGCCAGCGGCATGGCGGCGCAGCAGATGAACGTGGACAACATCGCTCACAATTTGGCCAACGCCAATACCGTCGGGTATAAGGCGCGACGGGCTCAGTTTCAGGACTTGCTTTACCAGAGCGTGGTGCAGCCGGGGGCGGCGGCCGGCTCGCAAACCGTGGTTCCCAGCGGTTTGCAAGTTGGTTTAGGAACCCGCCCGGCTTCCAACGAGGTAAGCTTTGCGCAAGGCAACTTCGTAACGACCAACAATACCTATGATCTGGTGATCGAAGGCCGCGGCTTCTTTCAGATCCGGAGGCCATCGGGCGAGTTGGCCTATACGCGCGCCGGGGCATTTCATCTGGACCGGGACGGCAACATGGTGACCGCCGACGGCGATCTGCTCGAGCCGCAGATCACCATCCCGGCGGAGGCCCAATCGGTTACCATTGCCGCCGACGGAACCGTGAGCTACACGCAGCCTGGGCAGACCGCCGCTCAGGTAATCGGGCAGATCCAGCTCGCAAATTTCGCCAACCCCGGCGGGCTCAATAGCCTGGGGCGCAATCTTTTCGCCCCCACCGACGCCAGCGGCGAGCCGATAGTGGGCGCTCCCGGCGGACAGGAAGGATTGGGAACGCTCTTACAGGGCTACCTGGAGCAATCCAACGTGAGCGTGGTTGAGGAATTCATCAACTTGATCGTCGCCCAGCGGGCTTATGAAGCCAATTCTAAAGTGGTCAAGGCATCCGATGAAATGTATCAGCAAGTAAACAACTTAACGCGAGGATGAGTATGCTGCCTGGTTTCTCCGAGGCGTTGCTGGCCGCCGTTTGCCTGCCGGTTAGCTCGGACCGCATCCTGGCGCGGGATCTGGCCAAGGCTGTGCCTGTCTTTGCCGCAGCGCCGCCTGCGGCGACTCTCGGATATGCGCCTTCGCCCGGACAGCGTCGTTGGTTTTCCGGCTCGGATCTGGAACGCTTGGCGAGGCGATTGGGCTTAGCATGGCCAGGGGTCAACGATGGGGTATGTTTTGAATGGCCCACGGCTCCTCTCACTGCCGGGGTGGTGCAGCAGGCCCTGCACGCGGCCGCGCCGTTGGCGCGATTTGAACTGCTGGATTTTTCGCGCCAGCCGGCGCCCGCCGGCAAGGTGGAGTTTCCGCTCAGAGGGATCCGAACCGGGGCCCGCGGGCAGAGTGGGGCGGCTTACATTTGGAGAGGCCGGGTCAAATACGCCGCCGGGCGCAGTTTTCCCATTTGGGCCAAGCTGACAGGTGGCGAGCCCAGCCGGCGCGTGGTGGCAAGAGAGAATCTTCCGGCCCGCAAAGTCATTTCCGCTGAGCAAGGGGTAGTGGAAGAGTATCAGCGGGTCCCCGCCCCATCGTCCGGGTTTGCGGCACGACTAGAGCAGGTTGTGGGCCGCGTGCCGCGGCGGAGCATCGAAGCTGGAAAACCGGTGGAGACCGCCTGGCTGGACGACGCGCCGGTGGTCATGAAAGGCGAGCATGTGACGGTGGAAGTGCGGACGGGTTCGATGAAGCTCAGCCTGGAGGCCATCAGCGAGTCCGGAGGGCGGAAAGGCGAGAGCGTGCTGCTAAGGAACCCGTCCAGCGGCAAGCGCTTTCGGGCGCGAATGGAGGAAAAGGGCCGCGCGGTGGCCCTGGATCCGGCAGTATGAACATGCGTCTTTGCTATTTCGTCGGGGCCATAGTGCTGAGTGTTGAGCCGGTGGCGGCGCGTAAGAATAAGCCGGAGGCCGCGCGCACGGATTCGGCCTTGGAGCAATACCTTGAGCAAGCCGGCAGGCGTGCCGAGAGCGCCAAAGCGGCCGCCTCACCAGGTTCCCTTTGGCGGCCGGGCGCGAGTTTGGCCGACCTGGCGCGGGATCCCCGGGCTTTGCAGGTGGATGATCTGGTAACGGTGGTAGTGAGCGATAAGGCCTCGGCAGTCGCTAAAGGGGGAACCGCCTCCGCGCGCAAGAGTTCGGCCAAGCACTCGGAGGCTTCGCTGTTCGGGCCCACCCGCGCAGCGGGACCGTGGAGCAATCTGGCGGGCGGAGGCGGGGAGACGCAACTGGAAGGCCAAGGCGAGACCAGCCGCGAATCCGAACTGCGGACGACGCTATCGGCGCGCGTTACCCACGTGCTGCCCAACGGCTACCTCGCGATTGAGGGCGTCAAAGACATTTGGGTGAACTCCGAACGCCAGACGGTAACCGTGCGCGGGGTGATCCGGCCCTTTGATTTGAGTCCCGCGAACGCCGTGAGTTCGGACCGTGTGGCGCAACTGGAAGTCAGAGTAAACGGCAAAGGCGTGGTGGGCGACGCAGTCCGCAGACCGTTCATCCTTTACCGGATTCTGATGGGGCTGCTGCCCTTCTGAGCGGCGTATGCAGGTGCTGACCTCCGTTATTGTTGCCGCAACTCTGGTGGCAGGACCAGCTGTCTGCGGCGCCCAGACCCGGCTAAAGGAACTGGCGGCGTGGGAGGGTGTGCGCGAGAACCAGTTGGTAGGTTACGGCTTGGTGGTAGGCCTGGCTGGTACGGGTGATAAGCGGCAAACGGTATTTTCGGCCCAGACGCTTGCCAACCTGCTGCAAAAGATGGGTGTTTCGGCTAACAGTACAGCCATCCAGGTGCGCAATGTGGCGGCGGTGGTGGTGACCGCCAGTCTGCCGGCCTTCGCGCAACCGGGCGCAAGGATTGACGCCACGGCGGCAGCCATCGGCGACGCTTCCAACTTGCAGGGGGGATTACTGGTGATGACGCCGCTGAAGGGCGTCGACGGCGAGGTGTATGCCATCGCCCAAGGTCCAGTCGTGACGGGCGGATTCGTAGCTGGCCGCGGAGGCAACACGCAAACTTTGAATCATCCTACCGTCGGCCGACTGCCAGGAGGCGCCACTGTTGAGAGGCCGTCGCCTGCGCCGCGGCTGGGTCCCCAGTTGCGGCTGCAACTGCGGCACGCGGACTTCACCACTGCGGCGCGCATTGCCGAAGCTGTGAATCGCAAATTTTCCCCTGGCGCTCCGGTGGCGCACGCAGAGAACTCCGCTCTGGTGATCATCGACGCGCCGGCAGGCTACCAGTCGAAGATTACGGAATTTATCGCAGCGGTGGAGAATTTAGCGCTCGAAGCGGACCGGTCGGCGCGCGTGGTCATCAACGAACGCACTGGGACCATCGTGATGGGCAAGCAGGTGCGCATCGCGCCGGTGGCGGTAATGCACGGCGCCCTTACAGTTGAGGTACAAACCAGCTATGCAGTGTCCCAGCCGGCAACACTGGCGGCCGGCTCAACCGAGGTCGTTCCTCAGGTGGGGGTGACAGCCAAAGAAGAGAAAGCGAAGAACCTGGTGCTCAAGCAAGGAGCGACCGTAGAGGAGTTGGTACGCGCCCTGGCTTCGATCGGATCGACGCCGCGCGATATTATCGCCATTCTACAGAACCTCCGTGCGGCAGGAGCATTGGAAGCCGAGGTCGAGGTAATCTAACGGGGCGTATGCGGATGGAAGCAGCGGCTAGCCGGGGGCCCAGCCAGCAGGGACCGCAACAGCAGCCTGATGCCGGTAGGTTGCGGGAAGCCGCCGAACAGTTCGAAGCGCTGCTGATAGCTCAAATGCTCAAGGGCATGCGCAGTGAAAACTCCTGGTCCGGATGGGGCGAGGCAGGCGGGGAGGCCGCAACTCCGGTCATGGAACTGGGAGAGGAATGCCTGGCCCAGGCGCTGGCACGGCAGGGCGGTCTGGGGCTGGCGGCCATGGTGATAAGGGGATTGGAGCAAGCCGGCCGCGACGCAAGCAGCTAGAATGAGACAAAGGGAAGGCCATGCGGATCGATGACATAAACGCCGGCTCGGCAAGCCGGGCGGGGGCGGAAGCGCTTGAGCGGGTGGCGCCGAGAACGGTTGCGCAAGACTCAGTGGGGCCGGACAAGCACGAGGCACGCGACACAGTGGAAATCTCGAGCTTGTCATCGAGCGTTTCGGCGGCGGCGAGCCGGGAGGCGAGAATCGAGCGCCTAAGGATCGAGGTCGAGGCAGGGCGCTACAGTGCGACAGCCAGAGAAGTGGCTCGTGTGATC
>CAYSBM010000040.1:0-11994 GCA_964429095.1 uncultured Solibacteraceae bacterium
CCCGGATGGCGGGCCGGCCGTCGGCGTTAAAATCGTAAGCGTAAATAGCGATCCCGGTCTCTCCGAGTTCGAACTCGGGCCGCCACTCCCACCGCTCCCGCGACAAGTCCACCTGCCGGTAATCACCGGGCGGCGTACTGATGGCGCACTTGCCGTCGCCCTCCACCTCGCCGAAGCCCACCCCATGCCCGCTGCCGAACTCGCCCACCGGGCGCTTGGTGATTTTTCCGCCGGCGATGTGCAGCCAAAATACCGGCTGCTTGGTCCAATGCGTGGGAATGATGTCCGGCGTTCCGTCACCGTCTACATCTTCCGAGATCAAGCCTTCGGTTTGCTTGGACGGCGTGATGCGCACCTTGGGCCACATCACGCCCAGCCGCCTGGGATTCTCGAAGTAGAAGATGCCGTCGTCCATCCAGCCTGAAGCGACGATATCAGGATAGCCGTCCCGGTTCACGTCGATGGCGAACTCGCCGCAGTTGGAGACAAATTCGCCCGAGATTTTCACCTCACGGAACTGTGTGCGTTGCCAGTCCGGCGCTTTGTACCAGTAGGCGCCGCTGGTGACGTCCAGCTTGCCGTCGCGGTCGAAATCAAATACGGCCACCGCTTCGCTGCGATCGGTTCCGATCTGGTGCAGCAGAAAGACAGGCGGTTGGCCTCCCGAAGCAAGAGCGGCGGAAGTCAGCAGAAAGGCGGTCTTTAGATTCACCTCTTGATTATGAACGATGGCGGCCGCCCGTGCGGCCGGCAAAGCGGCTCAGGTAGGCGATCCAGCGGCGTTCAATTTCAGGCGCATCGAACGACCGTTTCCAATAGAGGCGGAAGTTCCGCGTCCGCTGCTCGCCGAGAGCGGACAGGCGGCGCACGGCGACGCGGGCCGCTCGAGCGGCCTCCGGTGGGGCATGCTGGAGCAGCTCGCACACGGTAACACAATCGTTTACTTCGCCTAGACGCCGCTGCAATTGCTGCAATGCCCCCAGCCGCACCGCCAGACCAGGTCCATAGACCGGCTGAAACAATTCCAGGGCGTAGCGCAAGCGCTTAGCCGCCAGCCGGAACTGGTGCAGCGCCTCTGGCGCTGCCGATCTATTCGCTGCGCGGCGGCCGCGTTTGAAAAACTTGCGCGCCAGCTTTGGCATCTGCCGCGCCGCATATGCCGCCGCCGTTTCCATACCGCTCGCCGAGCCCTCTTTACTTTCCGCCCCGTGTGCTCCCAGCGCCAGTCTCCAGCGGCGCGAAAAACTCCGCTGCTTGAGGCGTCGAAGATCCTCCGCCAGAGCGCGCATGGCCTCGTTCCGGGCTGCCCCCAGCCAGGCAACGAGGGGGGATCGCTGCCCTACTCCCACCATTTCTAATAGCTCCATGGCGATATCCCGGTTGCGCACTTCCGCAGCCAGAGCCATAATGCGCCGCAGCCGCCGGCGGCATTTCCTGGCAACCTGCGGCTCAAAGTGTTCTTCAAACGTACGCAAGCATTCCTGAAAGCGGCGGATGGAAACGCGCAGGTCATGCACATCTTCCGCCTTCTGGCTGCGCAAGGCGTCCTGCACCTGAAACGCGAAACGGGCGAGCCGGGCAACGGTTTGCTCGATGGCGTATTTTCGCATCCCTTATTTTCAAGTCTAGCGTCTGCTTCTTACCAGCGTGACAGGCAAACCATAAATTTCACGAAAAACCTCACCTGCGCGCTCACCGGCCCAGACTTCCAAATCGGTGTCCGCCTCGGACCGCAATTCCAGCACCACCGCATCCTCCCGGATCCTGCAAGTCACGCTCTCGACCCGCTGATCGTGGCTGCGGTCGAGGCTGTCGGCCAGCCGGAGCAGCGGCACCAGCATCAGAACGAGGCGCTTGTCTTCGGCGGGCAGTGGCTGGAAAGCCTCATGGCGCGCTGAAGGCATACTCTTGCGGTGATAGCGGCACAGCAGAGCAATTAACATGCGTTCGCGGCCGGTGAAAGCGGGCAAGTCGGAATTGGCCACGACGTAGGCAGAGTGTTTGTGGTGGCCGGTATCGCTGATGAAATGTCCCGTGTCGTGCAGGTACGCCGCGGCTTCCAGCAAACGTCCAGCCGATAGCGGCAGCCCATGCAGCGGGTGCAAAGCCTCGAAAAAGGTCTGCGCCAGGGAGGCAACTTTGCGGGCATGACGCACCTCGACCCCATAGCGGCGGGCCATCTGTTCGACCACGGCCCGCTGCTCGCGGCTCAAACGGCTGAATTCCTTGCCCACACCCCGCGCGGCCAAGTCCGCGACAATGCCGTCCCGCAGGCCGGCCGTGGAGTAATAAACCGACGGCAGGTGAAAGCGTTCGACAGCGGCCCGCAATACGGCGGCGCCCGCAATGATAATTTCGGCGCGCCGCGGGCCGACACCTGCGATCCTGCGGCGCGCGGCCAGACCGGACTGGGCCACGCGCCGGTAGAATGCGCGCAGTTGCGGCGGCGTGGCGCGCAGCCGGTCCGCAGCTTCCCGCTTGGCGCGTGGCACACGGTTCACCGCGCAAACCACTGCGGCAGCGGTGGCGCTGGTGGCAATGGCGCGATCCCAGGGCCCTGTACCGAGACGCCGTGCTACAGGCGCCAGTTTCTCGGCGATAAACTCGTCCATGCGGTGTAGTTGCTGAGCCGCAGGAGGATCGTCAGACAAGAAAACCTGCGTCAAGCGCACTGCGCCGAGCGGTTTTGAATATGACGCGGCCAGCCGCCCACCCTCCCCCAGGATGAACTCGGCGCTGCCGCCACCGATGTCGATGATCAGCACCCGCTGCCGAGGATGGGGCCAGCGCGATTGCACCCCCAAATAGATCAAGCGCGCCTCTTCTTGTCCGGAAATGATCTCCACCGGAGCGCCCAACGCCGCCGAGGCCGCCTCCAAGAATTGACGTTGATTGCGCGCGTCGCGCACAGCGCTGGTGGCCACCGCGCGCACCCCAGCCACCTCGAACTTGCCATACATGGCGGCAAAGCGGCGCAGGACTTCACAACTGGCCTGCATGGATTCCTGACTGATTTCGCCGCTGCGGAAGACGCTCTCGCCCAAGCGTGTGACCTGCCGTTCGGCGCACAGCACGCGCGGCGGCGCGCCGCCAGCCACCTCCGCGGCCAGCATACGGACGGAGTTACTGCCAATATCGACGGCAGCGTAACAAGGCATAAGGCTATAATAGACGCATCACAATCTCTTTCTTATGCCACTGCTAGCCCCCAATCGTTACAAGGGCAAGCTCATCATCGTAGAAGGCATCGACGGATCGGGCAAGTCCACCCAGCTTTCACTGCTGAGCCACTGGCTGCGCGCACAAGGTATCGCCGTGGCTTTCAGTGAGTGGAACTCTTCTCCGCTGGTGCGGGAAACCACGCGCCGCGGCAAGAAAAAGCAGATGTTTACGCCCACCACCTTCAGCTTGATCCACGCCACCGATTTTGCCGACCGCATGGAACGCTACATCGTGCCGATGCTCAAGGCAGGCGCCGTGGTCTGCGCCGATCGTTATGCCTACACCGCCTTCGCCCGCGATACCGTACGCGGCGTCAGCCGGCGCTGGGTGCGGAACCTTTACCGTTTTGCCGTCCGTCCCAACCTGGCGTTCTATTTTCGCGTGCCGCTGGATGTTGCTCTGGGCCGCATTCTGGGCGGTCGCGCGGAGATTAAGTACTATGAGGCGGGTATGGACCTGGGCCTCAGCCGCAATATCGAAGAGAGCTTCCGGTTGTTCCAAGGGCGCATTCTTGAAGAGTACGAGGCCATGGCTTCCGAGTTAGGGTTCCACATTATCGACGCCAGCGGCAGCATCGAACAACAACAGCAGCAGATGCGCGAGATCGTGCTCGCCGAGTTGGGCGACAGCCTGCGCAGCGAGGTTCTGCGAGTGGGCCAGAAGGAAGACAGGGTTCATGAAACGTCCGCTTGAATTTTACGGCGATCCGCTGCCGGGTGTGGACACGGCCGGACTACAAGGCAAGCTGATCGTCATTGAAGGACCGGATGCCGTGGGCCGCAGCACGCAGATCGCCGCATTACGCACCTGGCTGGAAGCCAAGGGCCACGCGGTGCTCGATACCGGAATGGCGCGCTCGGCCCTGGCCGGCAAAGGCATACAGCAGGCCAAAGAGGGAAACACCCTGGGCCCGCTCACCATGACCCTTTACTACGCGACAGACTTCGCCGACCGGTTGGAGAACGAGATTATCCCGGCTTTGCGCGCCGGCTTCGTCGTGCTCACCGACCGCTATATTTTCTCCTTGATGGCGCGCGCCATCGCACGCAACGAAGACCGGCGGTGGATCGAACAGGTGGCCGGCTTTGCACTGGTGCCCCATGCGGTGTACTATCTGCGCACCGGCGTGCAGGATCTGGTGTCGCGTGTGGTGGTGGGCCGCGGCAGCTTCGACTTCTGGGAAAGCGGCATGGACATGCGCTTCGGCCGCGACATGTATGAAAGCTTCGTGCGGTATCAGAGCCGCCTGATCCAAGCTCTGGACCGCATGCAAAAACGCTACAATTTCCAGGTGATTGACGCGAGCAGGCCTGCCGGGCAGATTTTCCGGCAGTTGCAAAGCCGCATCGCCCGGCTGTTCAAGGCCGGCGCCGCCAAAGCGTAGCTACGGGTTCCATAGCCGGATCCGCCGCCAAGCTGGTAGTATTTCGGTGGAGGTCAGCCTAACCATGAAAGCGCTGCTACTGTCGGCTCCGCGCGAGCTTCACCTGACCGATCTGCCGCGGCCGCCGCTTGAGGCGGGACAAGTGCGCGTCAGGGTGCGCAAGGTCGGCGTTTGCGGATCGGATTATTCCAGCATCGCCGGCAAATTGCCGTTTACGCGCTTTCCCATCGTCGTGGGGCACGAGGCCAGCGGAGAGGTTCTGGAGTCGGCTGCCGAAGGTTGGAGGCCCGGCGAGCGCGTCCTGCTTCATCCCATCTTGTGCCGCCGCGACGAAGAAGCATTTGCCCGCGGGGAGGTGCATCACAGCGATTCGACCGAAGTCCTCGGTGTGGTGTCACGCAACGGCGCTTACGCCGAGGAAGTCGTCGTCGAAGACTATATGCTCCGGAGGATTCCGGATGGGATGGATTTTGAGACTGCCGCCATGGTGGAGCCGGTGGCCGTGGCCGTCCGCGCCTTCCAGCTCGGCTGCCCTCGAGGGCGGGACCACGTGCTCGTATTCGGCGCCGGCAATATCGGTCTCATTCTCATCCAGGTGGCGCGGGCGTTGGGCGCCGCTCGCGTCGTGGTCACCGACCTTGTGCCGGAGAGGCTGGAATTGGCGCGTTCTTTGGGGGTGGACGAAGCGATTGACGTTCGAGAGGGCTATCCGGCTCCTCGCCTGGAGAAGCAATTCGACATGGTCATCGATGGGATCGCAACGAACGACACCGTCAACCGCGCGCTGGCGGCGTGTGTCCGCGGCGGGCGCATCGTCGTCTATGGCGTACCGGCGGGAGACATCAACTATCCCTTGAAGGCGGCTTTTTCCAAGGATGTGACGCTGGCGACCAGCCGCCTCTACGGGGCCGACTTCGATCCGGCTATACGCCTGGCCGCCGAGGGAAAGTTGAAGCTTACCGCCCTCATTACGCACCGCGTGAGGCTGGAGGAGGCGCCCGCCCTCTTGCTCGACCTGATCGACGGCAAACAGCGGGCCATCAAGGTTATGATTTCGACATGACGGCGGATCTGTTCTCGGTCAAAGACAAAGTGGTCCACGTGAGCGGAGGTTCACGCGGCATCGGGCGAGCCATCGCCTTGGCGTTCCACGAGGCGGGCGCAAAGGTCGTGGTGAGCGCCCGCAGCGAAGAGGGACTCAAAGCTACGGGCCTGGACTATGAAGTTTGCGACGTCACCAACCGCGACGCCATCGAGCGTACTGTTGCGGTTATCGTGCAAAAGCACGGACGTTTGGACGTGCTGTTCAATGTGGCGGGCATCAACTACCGGCATGGCGCGGAGACTTTTCCGGCGGACAAGTTCGACGAAATTATGGCCGTGAATGTCCGCGGCGCCTACTTTATGGCCAGCGCGTCGGGCCGCGTGATGGTGCGGCAGCGCGCGGGGAAAATCATCAACATCGCCAGCCTGCACACCACGCAGAGCATCCCAGGCGTCTCGGCTTATGGAACCAGCAAGGGCGCGATCGGCTCCATGACGCGCGCCTTGGCGGTCGAGTGGGCGCCTTACAACGTGCAGGTGAACGCCATTGCTCCGGGGTTTATCGTCACCGACCTGAACCGTAAGCTCTGGGAAAACCCGGTGATGCGGGGCTGGGTGGAGAACCGCACGCCGGCCGGCAGGCTGGGCACGCCCGAGGACCTGCTGGGGGCGGCGTTCTTTCTGGCGAGCGCGGCCAGCGGATTCGTCACTGGCGTGGTGCTGAATGTTGACGGCGGCTATAACGCCGGGTCGTTGTGGCCGCTTGAGTTTCCACGCTGATGCCCGGCGAAGCGGTCGTGCTGGCGCTCGACTTGGGCACCAGTTGTGCGAAGGGAGCCCTCTACACGCGCAGCGGCGAGCAGGTGTCGCTGGCCAGCCGGGACTATCCGGTGGCGCGTCCAGCGCCGGGCTTTGTCGAACAGCGCCCGGAGGACTACGTCGAGGCTGCGCGCGACATCGTCCGGCGGCTGCTTCAAACCGCATACCCGGTCGCCGCCGTGGGCTTCAGCACCCAGACTCCCACGCTGGTGTTCTGCGATGCGGCCGGCCGCCCCGTATTCCCAGCTATTCTCTGGCAGGATTCGCGAGCCGGTGAGGAAGCCCGGTGGTTGCTCGAACATGCGGATGACTCGGCGCGCCGGCAATGGTTCGGCTTAGACTTACCCATCGGCGCGGCCACCGCCCCTGCCAAACTGCTGTGGATGCCACGCCATGTTCCCGAAATCTGGCGGTCTGTCCGCTGGGTGATGCAACCCAAAGATTTCGTGGCCGCACAACTCACCGGACGGTTCACCACCGACCATTGGTGCGCCAAAGGCCTGGCGCACTTTCCAAGCGGCGCGGTGCGGCCCGAATGGCTCGAGTTGATCGGGAAGGCTGAGTCGCCGTGCCCGGAAGTGCTTTATCCCCATGCCGTGAATGGCGTGGTGACGGGAGATGCCGCCGAGGCCTGGGGCCTCCGCGCCGGCACGATCGTCACTGTGGGCTGGTCGGACGCTCTGGCAGGGATTCTCGCTGCGGGCGCGTTGCATGAGGAGGGGCGCGGATTCGTGCTGAGCGGCACATCTGAAATCGTTGGCGTCAGCCGGACTGGAGGCCCGCAGGCTGCGGGTCTGTTCCTGACGCCGCCCGAGGTGTTGCCTCTCCGGAACCTTGAGTTGCACTACGGTCCTACTCAGGCCGGCGGCAGTTGCCTGGAATGGGCGGCGGCGCTGTTTTCCATGGACGTGGAGCAAGCGCTGGCGGCGCTGCCCGCCGGCTTGTGTGACATCGTTTTCCGTCCCTATCTCGAAGGAGAACGCGCTCCGTTTTGGGACCACACCCTCAGAGCCGGCTTCGATGGGTTGCGCACCAGCCACAGAATGCCCGACCTGGTGCACGCCGTGCTGCAAGGCGTGGCGTTGCACGAGCGTTTGGTGCTGGAATGCGCTGGCTGCGCGCCCGGTGCGGCTGTGGTTCTGGCCGGAGGTGCGGCGCGCCACCGTGGATGGAACCAACTGCGCGCGGACAGTCTCCAGCGCCGCATCCTGGTGATGCAGGACGCCGAAGCCAGTTTGCGCGGCGCCGCCCTGCTGGCCTGGAGCGCGGCGGGAGCGATCGATCTCGCCCAGCCGCCGGACACCTGGCGCGCGGCCAGCGAGATCCTGCCTGATCTTTCTTGCGCCTCAAAAAGCGAGGAGCTATATCAGCGTTTTTGCTTGAACCGTTGACGGACATGACCAAATTCACTTTGCTTACACCGCTGTCATTGCTCATTTGCACAATGGCGTCAGCCGCTCCTGATGCGTTCCAGAGCGCCAAGCCGGTCTGGCCGAAGGGCCGTGAAAAGGAGATGAACCTCACGATCGGGTTCCATGCGGCTTTTCGCGCTCGGGCGGGCGCCAGGGTTTCCGTGCGCCTGGCCGCATCGACTCTTTACCGGCTCTATGTGAACGGCGCTTTCGCCGGATACGGCCCCGCGCGCGGCCCCTATGGTTGGTTCCGTGTGGACCAATGGGACATCACTAAGCTGGTGAAGGATGGAGTCAATGTCGCTGCCGTCGAGGTGGCCGGCTACAACGTCAATAGTTACTATGTGCAGGACCAGCCGTCGTTCCTGCAAGCTGAGATCGTCTCCAAAGGACGAGTGCTGGCTTCCACCGCGGGCGCGGGCGCAAAGTTCACGGCCAGAGTGCTGACCGGGCGCGTCCAGAAAGTTCAGCGGTATAGCTATCAGCGGCCATTTTCGGAGGTTTACCGTTTGAAACCTGGTTGGGACGCTTGGCGTACCGAGGCAAGCGGCGGCTCCGTTCCACTCCAAGTGCAGCCTGCAAAGAAGTTGCTCCCGCGCCGCGTCCCTTATCCTAGCTTCGAATTGCTGCCTGCACAACGTCAGGTAGGCGCTGGAACGCTTGAGCCCGGCCTGAAACCGGCAAAGCTCTGGCGGGACCGTTCACTCACCAAGATCGGGCCCAAACTTGGTGGCTATCGGCAGGAGGAGTTGGATACGATCCCTTCGATTGACCTCCAGAAGATCCGGGCGTTGAGCAGCGGGCCAACGCCATCGCCGCTGGATTGGAACAGCAAAATGCAGATCGGGGCGAACGCTTTCCGCATTGTCGACTTCGGCACCAACTTTACAGGTTTTCTTGGAGCCACCATCGAGTGTGCGGCTCCTACCAAAATCTACTTGACTTTCGACGAGATTCTGACCGGCGGAGACGTGGATTTCAAGCGCCTGGGTTGCGTGAACATTGTCGCTTACGAACTGGAGCCGGGGACCTACACCGTGGAATCTATCGAGCCCTACACCATGCGTTACATGAAGGCGCTGGTTCCTCAGGGGGACGCCACCATCTCACGCATCTATTTGCGCGATTACGCCAACCCGCAAGTCTACCTGGCGCATTTCGCTTCCAGCGATGCGCGGCTGAACCGCCTGTTCGCTGCCGGGCGCGAAACTTTCCGGCAGAACGCCCTGGACATTTTCATGGATTGCCCGTCGCGCGAACGCGCCGGGTGGCTCTGCGACAGCTACTTTACTGCGCGCGTGGCGCCTCTGTTGAGCGGCGACACGGCCATCGAGCGCAACTTTCTGGAGAACTTTCTGCTCCCGCCGAGCTTTGCTAATCTCCCTTCGGGGATGCTGCCGATGTGTTATCCGGCGGACCATCCCTCCGGTGTTTTCATCCCCAACTGGGCGCTGTGGTTTGTTCTCCAGCTCGAAGAATACCTCGAACGCAGCGGCGACCGGCGCATGGTGGACGCCCTGGAACCAAAAGTGATGGCTCTGTTTGAGTACTTCAAGCCCTTTCGGAATCAGGACGGGTTGCTTGAGAACCTGAAAAGCTGGGTCTTTATCGAGTGGTCCGCAGCCAACCAATTCACTCAGGATGTAAATTATCCCACCAATATGCTTTATGCCGCTGCCCTGGACGCCGCCGGCCGCATGTACGCTAAACCGGAATTGCGCGAACAAGCTGAGGCCATCCGCGATGTCATCCGGCGGCAATCCTTCGATGGCGAGTTCTTCGTGGACAACGCCGTGCGCCGGGCTGGCCGGTTGGAGCCCACACGCAACCGCAGCGAAGTCTGCCAGTATTTCGCCTTTTACTTCGGCGTCGCCAGCCCGGAAACGCATGCCGCGCTCTGGCGGAAGCTGGAGCAGGATTTTGGCCCGCTTCGCAAGACCACTGGCGCTTTCAAAGAAGTCCACGCGGCCAACTCCTTCATCGGCAACGTGTTGCGGCTGGAGTTGCTGGCGCGGCGAGGGTTGGGGCAGCAGATTTTGGACGAGTCGCTGGGATACCAGCTTTACATGGCCGACCGCACCGGAACGCTGTGGGAGAACGACGGGCCTTACGCCAGTTGTAACCACGGCTTTGCTTCGCACGTGGTGAAGGTTCTATACCGGGACGTGTTGGGTTTTCAGTTTGTGGACCCGGTCCGCAAGCGCGTCCGCATCCGCGTGCCGCGCTCGGCGTTGTCCTGGTGCGAAGGACGAGTCCCGTTGCCCGAGGGAGGTTTGTCTTTGCGTTGGTGGAAGCAAGCCGATGGCGTCTGGTACCATGTCGACGCCCCCGCGCCCTATCAGGTGGAGATCGAAAATGGCGCCGGGGTCATGCTAAGGGAGCGCTGAATGCTCTTGAGGAAGGCGTGACATCAGGCGCGCCAAGCCGGCAATCAATTTTCGTTCTTCGGGTGTGTAGCGCCGCCGGAACCTGGGGCTCGCCATGTGCGCCTGCCGCCGTAGGGGCGGCATCATGCTCAACCGCCAAGCCTGGCGGCGCAGTTCCATGCGGCGCTCTTCGGGCATTTCGCCCAGCCGCCGGAACAGGTTTCGCAGCGAGTCCTGCTCGGCTGGGGGCATCCTGCGAAATGCTTCATAACGTTCGGCAATGTACCGCCGCTGCTCGGGGGTGAGTTTCTGGTAACGCTGCAAGCGCTCCTCCAGACGCTTGCGCCGCCCCTCGGGCAAGCGTTCCAGCCACTTGGCGCGCTCTTCGGCGGGCATGTTCAAGAGCCGCTCGAGGGGGGGCTGCCAGCCGGGCTGCTCAGAGGCCACATCCTGCGCGAAACTACAGTTTACGGCCGCCGCCAGCATCAACATCAACAAGGCCAGATGCGCCGTCCTCATAACTGTTTTCCGGAATCCGCCTCGGCCCGCGGAGCCAAGTACAACTGTTTCAACATATCGATATCCTCAAGCGCCTTCTCCACTTGCTCGACATCCACGGATTCGCCCTTCTGGGCTGTCGTGGCTTCCCGCGCCCCTACCGGGCCTCGCCAGAGCGCCACAACCAAAATTGCCGCTGCCACCGCCGCCAAGGGGATCGCAGGTTTCCAGATCCATTTCCAGCGCCGGCCGCCGTCCCTGGCCAACCGCGCGCGCAGACGCGCGTCGAAGCTCACAGACACCGCCACAGGCTCCCAGATATCCAGTTCGGACCAGACGCGTGCCTGCACCCGGCAAAACTCGCGGCACAGCGGGCATTCTTCGAGATGACGCTCCAATTCCGCCGCCCCATCCGCTGGCAGCGCGCCGGCGCAGTAGTCGATCAAGACCTGCGGATTTCCGCCCATTCTAGCTGGACACTCCACCTTCGCATCTCCTTATACGCAATCCGCCAAGAGCGTACGCAGCCGCTCGTAAGCGCGAAAAAGAAGCGACTTCACGGCGGATTCAGAACAATCCAGCGCCGCAGCAATCTGCGAGTAGCCCATCCCATGGTACTTGTGCATCACAACGGCGGCTCGCTGTTTGCCGGGCAACGCTGCTATGGCCCGGCGCACCCGCGCCAATCGCGCCCGCCGGATCATTTCCTGTTCGGCAGTGAGGCGTTGATCGGCCACCTGGAACTCCCCAGACGCCCACCCTGCGTTGTCCAGACTCATGACGCGGTTGTCGTCTTTGCAGTCCCGTAAGTAATTCAGCGCCACATGGGTGGCGATGCGGAACAACCAAGTAGCGAATTTGGCGCTGGGTTCATAGGTGACTCTGGCCCGATAGACTCTCATGAAAACCTCCTGCGCCAATTCCTCCGCCACGGCCTGGCTGCCCACCATTCGATATAGAAAATTTATGACTGGGCCACGCTGGCGCTCGATGAGCGTTTCAAAACTGGCCGGGTCACCCGCCTTGGCTCGGAGCATCAGTTCGGCGTCCGGCTCCAGGACAGTGGCCTCCATATGTTTCTTAACCCCAAAAGAACAGAAAAGTTGCGGCCCGCGGCCCTTAGCCATGCTTACTCGCCTTTGAGCGAGCGCTCCATGAGTTCCCGTAAAGCATCATGCGGCGGCCGGCCCAATTTCACAATGGCGTACATCTGTTCAGTTATGGGCATTTCGACTCGATGCAGCCGAGC
>CAYSBM010000040.1:12004-12863 GCA_964429095.1 uncultured Solibacteraceae bacterium
GCTCACCCCCCGCGGTGCTAGTCTCGACACCTTCGGCCACCATGCGCATGGAGGCCAAGATCTCGGCTATTGGGCGCCCCTTGGCAAGTTCAATGCCCACCTGCCGGTTGCGGCTAAGTGTGCCTGTACAGGTGAGTACCAGATCTCCCAAACCGGCCAGTCCAGCCAGAGTCCGGTGACGGCCCCCCATGGCCACCGCGAGCCGCGTGATCTCGGCCAAGCCGCGCGTAATCAGCGCCGCTAAGGTGTTGTTGCCCAACCCTAGCCCGTGGCATAGACCGGCGCCTATGGCGATGACGTTCTTGAGCGCCGCACCCATCTCCACGCCTACCACGTCGTCGTTGGTATACAGGCGGAAAGTAGGCCCTGAAAAAGCGGCCTGTATGTCTCGCGTCAACTCCAGATCCGGACTGGCGATGGCTACCGCCGCAGGTTCCCCGCGCGCCACCTCCTTGGCGAAGGTCGGACCACTCAAGGCGGCCACCCGGGGAACGAAACGCGCCCCCACCACCTGTTTGACCACTTCGGTCATCCGCAGCAGGGTGCCGTTCTCCAGACCCTTGGTAGCGCTGACAAACATCATGGTTGGGTTCAGAAACGGCAGCATGGCCTCATAGGTCCGCCGCGCATACGCCGACGGCATCACGCCCAGCACGATTTGAGCGCCTGCCACCACGTCCTCGAAACGGGCCGATACACGGACGTTATCCGGCAGCATAATGCCGGGCAAAAACAAATCGTTCTCCCGCGAGCGCTCCATCCGTTCGGCCAGATCGGCTTCATAAACCCATAGCCGCACATGTTCGAAGCGGGATGCCAGCAAGACCGCCAGAGCTGTGCCCCAACTGCCGGCGCCAAC
>CAYSBM010000041.1:0-10393 GCA_964429095.1 uncultured Solibacteraceae bacterium
CCGGCGCGGTTGGCCCGCGGCGAACCCTGCTGGCGGGGCGTGCGGCACCGTGGTCGTGGGCACCAGCCCCACGCGGCGCCCGGCGCCGCTGCTCACCGCGGCGATGGGCGTCAATCGGGTGCCGTCCGGCAGTACGTTGACGGAGCCATTGAAAACCCGTGCTCCGGAACCCCAGCTCGAGGATGCCGCAGCCGAATCCGTCACCAGCGAATCCAGCGACGCCATGTCCATCAACCCCCGAGCTGCCTCGGGCCGGTCGATCAGCTCACGCCACAGTAGCCCTTTTCCGCGCACCAGCCGGGAAAACTGATCCGCCAACGGCAACACGCTGGGGCTCATCCCGTCGGCAACCATAAAAATGATGTTCTCCGGCCGGGCGCCCGGCTTGCTGGCGGCCTGTAATGCTTCCAGCGAACCGGCCACCGAAGCCAGCGCCCCGGCGCGTCCCAGAAATGCCCGCCGTCCAATGTTACGCGCAGTATGCATCTGCTCTTCTCCTGTTTTCTCCAACGCTCACCGTTTGCCTCTGCCAGCGAAGGCTCATTCTTTCAGTTTGGACGAACAACGCTCTTCGGGCAAATGTCCGTAACCGGCTGCACACGGCAGTGCCCGCCTGTTACCTTGGAATTGTCAGCCGTTTGCAGATCATGGAAGAATCCTCGCAGCATCCCATTGGCGTTTTCGACTCCGGCGTGGGCGGGCTTACTGTGCTGAAAGCCCTCAGGCAACTGCTCCCCGCCCGGGACTTTCTCTACGTTGGCGACACGGCGCGCGTGCCATACGGCCGCAAGCCGCGGGCCATGGTGGAGCAGTTCGCCTGGGAGATCACGCGCTTCCTGATGGAAAAGGGCGCGCAGGCAGTGGTAATCGCCTGTAATACGGCGTCAGCCGCCTCGCTTCCGGCCCTGGCCGGCCAGACGCCCATCCCCATTTGGGGCGTCGTGGAGCCGGGGGTGGAAGCCGCCAGCCGGCTCACACGCTCCGGCTATGTCGGCGTCATCGGGACTTGCGGCACCATCACTAGCGGCGCTTACCAGGAACGTTTGCGCGCCTTGGGCCTCAAAGTTTGGGCGCAAGCCTGCCCGCTTTTCGTGCATTTGGTGGAGGAAGGACTGGCGGATTCCGAGGAAGCCGAACTGCTGGCTCATCACTATCTGGATGCACGTCCGGAGATTGACACGCTGATTCTTGGCTGCACGCACTACCCGCTGCTGGAAAATGTCATCCGCCGCGTGGTAGGGCCGGATACGGCAATCGTTTCGAGCGCCGAAGCCCTGGCTGCCATGGTCCGCCAGACCCTCGGCCCCGCGCCCGTTGCGCCGGGCCGCAGCGCCGGCACGGTGACTCATTACGTCACTGGCGACGCTGCCTCCTACCGGCACACGGCCGAGCGCATCGGCGGCGTGGAAGGCCGGATCATCAAAGTGGACACGCTCGCCGCCGCCCCCGCTCATTTAGCGGTCTGAAACTAATAAAAACTGGCTCTTCGCATCTGGGAGCGGCTTTCGATCATTTCCGGGGGCAGGCCCAGACCCCATTCATGACCAGGTGCCCGAACCCCAAAACGCCGGAAGCCGCCCTCCGGCGGCTCCTGACGCTTTTCGGCAAAATGAGAACGTGTGGTGCGGAGAGGGGGACTTGAACCCCCACGGGATTGCTCCCGCTAGCACCTCAAGCTAGTGCGTCTGCCAATTCCGCCACCTCCGCGCAGCGAACTGCCAAACCCTAGTTTACTTCTTCGCCGGCGCCTGTGGCGATGGAGCAGGCGCCGGAGCGCTCTTCTGCTGGGTCTGCGGAGCGCCTCCATGCTTTTCCAGGATGGTCTGAGCTCCGCCCGCGCTGCGCGTGGCTGCCACCGCCAGAATCAAAGACGTCAGCATGAATAATGCCGCCGCCACAGTCGTGGCTTTGCTCAAGACCGTCGCCGAACCGCGCGGACCAAACGCCGTCTGGGATCCCATTCCTCCGAACGCGCCGGCCAAATCCGCCGCCTTGCCGCTCTGCAGCAAGACCACGATAACCAGGAAGAAGCACACGATGACATGGATGATGGTAAGCAAAATGATCATATGTTGTTACCCGGAACCCGGTATGCGCACTCCCACGGCTCTGGCCGCTTGGGTCCGCTGAAACTATGGTAGCACGGTTGAAGTGCGTGCCACTTCCGCTAGACTAGCCCTTAGTGAGCTACCCCATCTTGGTTTCGGCCGGCGAAGCCTCTGGCGACCTGTATACCAGCAGCCTGGTGGCGGCGTTGCGCGGTCAACTACCCCAGGCTCAGTTTTTCGGCTGCGCAGGCCCCCGGATGCAAAACACCGGCGTTGAACCCGTGGTGGACGCGGCCAGTCTGAACGTGGTCGGGTTGTTCGAAGTTCTGACCCACGTGCCGCGCATTTATGCCGAGTACCGTAAGCTGTGCCGGCAAGCCCGGCTCCGGCGCCCATGTCTGGCCATTCTTACCGACAGCCCAGACTTCCATCTGCCGCTGGCGCGGCATCTCAAGCGGCTTCAAATTCCGGTGATCTATCTTGTGGCTCCCCAGGTCTGGGCTTGGCGCAGAAGCCGCTTGCGCGCCATGCGCCGCCTGATCGACCGCCTGCTCTGCATCTTCCCTTTTGAAGAGGAGTTTTTCCGCCGCCACGGCATACCGGCCGACTACATCGGCCACCCGCTCACGCGCCTGGTGAAACCAACGGTGAACCGCGAAGAGTTTTTCCGGAAACACAATCTCAACCCGGCACGTCCCCTAATTGGGTTGCTGCCAGGAAGCCGACCCGGAGAGATCGCCCGCCACCTCGGCCCTTTGCGCGAGGCTGTGGAACGGATCGAGGCGCAATGCCGGGCCAGTTTCCTGCTCGGAACCCCGGTGGGGTTCGAAGCGAAGTTCGGCCGCCGGATTTTCCAGCGTCCGCTCGCCGGTTGCCCCATCCAAATAGTGGAGGGACAAACCTGGGATCTGGCCGCATGCGCCGATCTGCTGCTGGCTGCCAGCGGCACAGTAACGGTGGAAGCCGCCCTGCTGGGGGCCCCCATGGTCACTTTCTACCGCGTGAGCGGATTAAGCTGGACTTTGGGACGGCATCTGGTGGATGTGCCGTATTTTTCCATGGTCAACCTGATTGCTGGCAACGCGGTGGTGCCTGAGTTGATACAGAATGAAATGACAGCAGAGCGGCTGGCCAGCGAAGCCTTGAAACTACTGGAGGACGGCGGCCGGCAGCAACAGATGCGTCGCGGTCTCCAGTTGGTGGCCAGCCGTCTGTGGCGGGATCAAGACCCCATGTCGCTGGCCGCCGGCATTGTACTGGACATGTTGAAAAGGAAACGGTAGATGTTGCGGACCTTCATTGTCACGCTGTCGGCATTGCTCATGGTCTCGGGCGCACAAGCGCAGGATCGCCGCCCCCGCATCGATGTGGAAAGCTATCTGATTCGCGCTGAAATCAACCCGCGAACCCAGTCGCTGGCGGTTACCGCCGAAGTGCGGTTCATCCCGCTGGAGGACAACGTCAGCGCGCCTGTCTTCGAGTTGAATAACGCGCTTACGGTTTCCAGAATCACGGACGCCAAAGGCCGCAATCTGCAATTTTCACGCTCCACGCAGGATTTCACTGTGCGAGTAAATCTGCCTGAGACGTTGCCGAAAGGCACACCAGCCGCGCTTACCTTCGCCTACGACGGCCGCTTCACGGGGCGTGAGGAGAGTCCGGTTTACGGCGTCCAATTCGCCAGCATCCAAGCCGACTATGCTTTCCTGCTGTACCCGGCGCGCTGGTTTCCTGTCAGCGGATACACCGCCGACGCTTACACCGCTGAGTATTCAATCACGGTGCCGGCCGGGTTTAAGGTCCTGGGCAGCGGCCTCCAAAGCCACACCGCAGGACAGGAGGGTAACAGTGTCTACTCTTTCCGTTTCAGTCAGCCCTCCTTGCCTGGCAGCATTGCGCTCGTGAAGGATGAACCGGTGCGCGTCTCCTCGCAAGGCGCCACCAGCTTGGTCTACTTCCGCGGTGAAAATCGTGCCATGGCGGCCCCTTACGGAGAAGAAGCGGGCAAAGTAATGGCCTTTCTGGCGGACCTTTACGGATTGCCGCCGCAGCGCGACCTGACAATCGTGGAAACCGGAGAAGGCGCCCCCAACGGTTATTCGGCCCCAGGGATTCTGTTCCTTTCCTCCAAAGGCATCGGCAAGCGTCCTAATGTGCGCCTCTTGTGCAATCAGGTGGCCCGCCAATGGTGGGGCGGACTGGTTACGCCGGCCACGCGGAACCACATCTGGATCCCCAACGGTTTGGCGCGGTACTCGGAAATTCTTTATATCGAGCACACCAGCGGCGCATCGGCTCTGGAAAACGAAATCCGGGATACTTACATCGAAGCCTTGACCGTGGAGAACCCGCCGGTCATCCAAGCTCCGCGCCTGGAAGACTACTCGCCAGAGTTCTGGGCGCTCACCGCCAGCAAGGGCGCCGCCGTGGCCAACATGCTGCGCTACGTGGTGGGCGAAGACAAGTTTCCCAAGATCCTGCGCGCGCTCGCCGAGCAGTATGCCTGGAAAAGCGTGACCACTTCCGATTTCCAGAAAGTGGCCGAAACCATCTCCGGACAGGATCTGCGCTCTTTCTTCATCCAATGGATCGAATCCAGCGGGGCGCCGGAGTTCAAGCTCGAATACACCGTTTTCCGTACACAGAAGGGCTTCCGAGTGATGGGTAAGATCAGCCAGGATCTGGACACTTTCCGCATGCCCGTGGAGTTGAAAATCGAAACTGAAGGCAATCCGGAAGAGAAACGCGTGGAGGTGGTGGGGACCAGTTCCGAGTTCGCCGTCGAGACTTTTGGGAAACCCAAGAAAGTGATTCTGGACCCCAACCACCGTGTGATGCGCTTCGACAGACAAATGCGTGTGGCCGTGGCCATCCGCCGCGGCGAACAGTTCACGGAAATCGGCGAGTTCGGCGAAGCTCTAAAGGAATATCAGAAAGCCCTCGAAGTCAGCCGGAACAGTAGCCTGGCTCACTACCGCATCGCCGAAGTGTTTTTCTTGCAGAGCAACTACCAGTCGGCGGCCAACGAATTTCGCGAGGCGCTCAACGGCGATTTGGACCCCAAGTGGATCGAGGTCTGGTCCCATATCAATCTCGGCAAGATTTTCGATGTCACCGGCCAGCGGGAACGCGCCGTGAACGCCTACCAGCAAGCCGTGCGAACCAAGGACAACACCCAAGGCGCGCAGGAAGAGGCAGCTAAGTATCTGAAGAAGCCCTACGAGCGGCCCAAACCCAATTACTGAGCCTCACCGGTCCGCTCTTGCCGGAGCAGCCCTTCTGCTTCACTATTCGGACGGTCAAGCCAGGTATA
Organism: uncultured Solibacteraceae bacterium; assembly: GCA_964429095.1. GTDB lineage: Bacteria > Acidobacteriota > Terriglobia > Bryobacterales > Bryobacteraceae > JAJFUV01. The sequence goes on from CAYSBM010000041.1 coordinate 5,362, forward strand.
TTAGTTGACACAGCAAAGCAGCGGCATTTGACGCAGTTGCGTCAAGTGACGCAGATTTCTACACTTTGTTGCATAATCCAACAAGTAGCCCTGCCGAGCGTATCCGCCCCTAGTTTGCATTATATCCCTTTATTTTACAGTTACTTAGGATATGATGCGGGTGACGGAGGTGGGGGGTGCCGAAGCTACCCCCACGACTGGCCCTGTTCATGCTTGTTAGCTAGCCGCCGTGTGGAAGATTCCCCAGGAGGCCACACACCTGATCAGGTTGGCGGCCGTTTTCGCCTGTGCGTTGATCGCGTTCCTGGTGCTGCGCATGGCCCTGGTTCCCTCAGATTTCGGCCGCTATGGCCACTTCCGCGCCGGGGCGCTGGATGACAACCGCAAACATCCGCTTGGTTACGCTGGCCACCAGGCATGTACCATCTGTCATGAGCCGGTGGCCCAGACCAAGAGTCAAGGCAAGCACGCCGCGGTCGCCTGCGAAGCCTGCCATGGGCCGTCGTTCCGGCACGTCGAGGCGATGGGCGGCGAGAAACCCCGGCTTGGGGAACTACGGACGCTTTGCCGCCGCTGCCACGAAGCGGATGCGGCAAAACCGAAGAACTTCCCGCAAGTCATAGTGGCCGGACACGGCGGAGGGGCGGCATGTAGCGATTGTCATCAGCCACACAAGCCGGAGCTGTAAGAGGAGAGCACGTGATGAAACCGAGCCGTCGTGACATGCTGGCGCAAGGCGGCAAGTTGCTTCTGCTGACAGGAGCCGCCGCTGCCGGTTTGGAAAGTCTGAGAGGCCATGCAACCGCCCCCGCAGCCGAATATAAGATGGCCGAACACTGGTGGGGCATGATTATCGACACCGCCAAATGCATCGGCTGCGGCAACTGTGTACGGGCCTGCGCGGCCGAAAACAACGTGCCCGAGGGATATTACCGGACCTGGGTGGAACGCTACCAGGTGCTCGGAGCAGACCTGGAGCATCCGAAAGTGGATTCGCCCAGCGGGGCGATCCATGGATTTCCGCCCGAACCTCGCCGCGAGGGTAAGAATTACTACGTTCCCAAGCTCTGCAATCACTGCGCGCATTCACCCTGTGTACAGGTGTGTCCGGTAGGGGCCACTTTCGAGAGTCCGGACGGTGTGGTGCTGGTGGACCAAAAATACTGCCTGGGCTGCCGGTATTGCGTGCAAGCCTGTCCGTACGGTTGCCGGTTCATTCACCCGGAGACCCATACAGTGGAGAAGTGTACGCTCTGCTACCACCGGATTACACGCGGGCTTACGACTGCCTGCTGCGAGGCGTGTCCCACCGGCGCCAGAATGCTTGTTGATCTAAAGAACCCGCAAGACCCGGTGCACGAGTTCTTGCGGACTAACAACGTGCAAGTGTTGAAGCCGCACATGGCCACGGGATCCAAAGTGTTTTACAAAGATCTGGACGGGGCAGTCCGGTAGAGGAGGAAAGCAAGAGGATGCTCGGCGGACCTGCTGGCGTGCAAGGGTTCATGTACCCGAACGAGGTGGAATTGCAGTGGAGCATTCTCATCGTGCTCTACCCCTTTGTGACGGGCCTGGTGGCCGGGGCGTTCATTCTGGCTTCGCTCGAAAGGGTGTTCAAGGTCGTGGCGGTGAAGCCCACCTACCGGCTCGCGCTGCTGACCGCGCTGGCGTTTCTGCTGGTGGCGCCTTTGCCGCTCCAGTTGCACCTGGGGCATCCGGAACGGTCGCTGGAGATGTACCTGACCCCGCACCGGTCTTCGGCCATGGCCATGTTCGGATTTGTCTACCTCTGGTACCTGATGGTGGTGTTGCTGTTGGAAATCTGGCTGGACTACCGGGAGGACGTCGTATTGCTGGCGCGCTCGCGGCGCGGGCTTGTGGGGTTCATTTACCGGGTGCTTACTCTTGGGTCGCAGAACATCAGCCCGCTTTCCAGAAATATTGACGATCGCGTAGGTTGGATGATCACCGTGGTGGGCATACCGTCGGCCTTCCTCCTGCACGGCTACGTGGGGTTCATTTTTGGATCCGTGAAGGCCAACCCGTGGTGGAGCACTCCGCTGATGCCCATCGTTTTTCTGTTCTCGGCAATGGTATCGGGCATCGCCCTGGTAATGCTGCTCTACATGGCGTTGTGGCGGTTGAAGGGGCTGAAAATCGAGATGTCATGCCTGGACACCATTGCCAGGTACCTGTTCTACGTCTTCCTCATCGACTTCTCGCTGGAAATGCTGGATCTGGCGCACCGGATTTATGAAGCCGATGAGTCCTTCCGCGCGCTTGACTTCATGGTGCAAACCAGGCTTTACACCTCGCAGGTCGTGGTGCAGATTTTCATCGGCACGCTGCTGCCGCTGTTTCTGCTGGCTCTGACCCAGATGATCCGGCTTCGCGAAACAGTGCGGCGGGTCATCTATTTCGCTTCCGGCCTGTTGACGCTGGTGGGCATTTTCGCCATGCGGTGGAACGTGGTCATCGGCGGACAACTGTTTTCCAAGAGCTTTCTCGGCTACACAACCTACAAAATGGAGTTCGCAACTCGTGAGGGGCTGTTCGCCGCGGTGCTGCTCATGCTCCTGCCGTTCGCGATCCTCTGGGTCTTGGTGAAGCTGCTGCCTCCGTGGCCCAAGCAGGAGGCGGTATGAGGAACAAACCATGCACGGCAGTTCCGGGGACGGCCAACCTGGGCTTGAGGAACTGATCCTCGAAGTCCGAAACTTGGAAGAACGCGTGCGCAGGTTGGAAACGCACCTCGGGCTCACCCCTGCCGCTCCGGCGCTAACCGGCGCCGGCGTTCACCAAACGGTCATCTCCGCTGCCCCGCCGCTGGACCAAACCACGGAACTGATACCCGTCCTCGGCAAGGCGTTGCTGGCCATCGCGGCGGCCTATTTGCTGCGCGCACTGGCGGAGGCGCGGGTGCTGCCGATGGCTGTGTGCGCCGCCGCCGGCATCCTGTACTCGTTCTTCTGGCTGTGGATGGCAGCCCGGGCGGCGCCCGGACGGCGGGGCGTCGCGATGGTGCATGGAGCCACATCCGCGCTGGTGCTGGCGCCGCTGCTATGGGAGAGCACTCTGCGCTTCGCCGCTTTGTCACCGCAAGTGGCGGCGGCAAGCCTGGTTGGCTACGCGGCCTTCGGCTTGCGGGTCTCCTGGCGCAGGAATCTGGACGTGGTGGCCTGGATCGCCACCCTGACGGCTTTAGCCACCGCAACGGCTTTGTTGTTGGCCACAAAGGATCTGCCTCCGTTTACCGCCGCAGTGCTCGCCGTCGCTGCCGCCGTCGAATTATCGGCGTGCTTCAGTCACTGGCTGCGCGAGCGATGGTTGGCAGCCCTGCTAGCCAACCTCTTGGTCCTGTTGCTGACCTACATTGCGGCGCGTCCCCAAGGCGTGCCGGAGGGCTATGCCCCAATCACCGCCCTGGAGGTGTTGGCGGCGCAGATTGCACTGCTGGCGATTTACCTGGGCAGCACGGTCGTCCGCACACTGGTGCGGGGATTCACGATCACAGTGTTCGAAACCGCACAGTGCGTTGCGGCCTTCCTGATCTGCCTGGACGGCGTACTGCGGGTCTACAAGGGAGACCAGGCGGCAACTATAGCCGCAGGCATGTTTCTGCTGGGCTGCGGCGCCGCCTGCTACGCGGTGAGCCATGTTGTTTTGGAGGACAGACCCCTCTCACACCGGAATTTTCACACTTACTCTTTCTTCGCGTTGGCCCTGGCGCTGGCCGGCAGCCGGATTCTGTTCAATGAGACCATCCTCGGATGGGTTTGGGGAGCCGCGGGAGTCTCGTGTGTGTGGCTTGCAGGCCGAAGTGGAAAGTCAACGCTCGGCTGGCACGGCTTGGTGTATCTGTTGTGCCTGTTGGTTTCATCCGGCCTTCTGTCCTGGTGTGGCGCCCGGCTACTGGGGCCGCCCATGGGCTGGGCGCAGTTGGGAGCGCCGGGATGGGTCGCCGCGGGGTCGCTGGCCGTCGCTCACGCTTTTAGCAGCGCCAGGGACTTGCCACCCCAGGCTCCCTGGGAAATGAAGGCGCGGGCCCTGGCGCTGGCCGCCGGCGCTCTGTGGTGCGCGGCGGGATTTGGAGCGGGAGCCACTTCGGCCGCGTGCATGGCCATCGCCGGAGAAGTTCGGACGGCGGCGGTCTGCGCAACTTTGAGCACGGCGGTGCTGACGTGTCTGGCTCTGGCCGCCGCGTGGGTGGGCAGGAAACGGCAGCGGCGGCAATTCAGTTGGGTGGTTTATCCTCTGATGGTCTTTACGGCATACAAGCTGTTGATCCAAGACCTACAGGGGAACCACAAGCTTGCCCTGTTCGCTTCCTTGCTGTTGTATGGCGGCGCCCTCGTGGTTCTGCCTCGTCTCCTGCAAGGGCGCCTTGCTGCGGGTGGCTCCTCACGTTGAGGGTTCTGTGCGCCCTGTGCAGAGGTCTAATAACGCCTCGGCGGATGGCCCTTTTCAGCCAACCGGAGTTTCAAGCCATCACGCTTGGAGGGCGGCGCCAGCGGCGCCCAATCCCGCAGCGCCATTGCCGGAGCAACGCGGGTTGGGGCCGCAAACCGCAGCGTCACGATCTGTTGCGGCCGTATCTGGAAGGCGCTCCGCGCGCCGCCAGGCAGAGGGCGCGGCTGCTCGCCCATCATGTTTGTCAACCGCGCGCCCGAGTGCGGCAGCTTCAGTTCAATCCAGGCCTCACCTTGCCGGCCGGCCCATTCCGCAAGACGCACTTCAATATCGGAATCCACGCGCCGCACGGCCTCCACGATCACGTTCGAACTAGTTTCGAGAAAGCTCTCCGGCTGCGCGGTGCGGACGCCGTCTTCCAGGAGCGCACCCTGGTTGAACTCCCAGGCGCGCTTGGCCATGGCGGCCTCCCTCCAGTGACCCGGGTGGGGAAACAGAGCGTACTGGAAGCGCTGCCGGCCGTGGCCCAGGAGGAGTTCGTTCGGTAGCTTGCGGTAGGAACTCTGCGCGTTCATGAGCCCCAGGGTGATGGTATTGGGGTTGAACACGCAGAGTTCCTACC
>CAYSBM010000041.1:10403-12729 GCA_964429095.1 uncultured Solibacteraceae bacterium
CGGTCATCTGCCCCAGGGTCATGTTATCGGGGTTGAACTCGTGACAAGGCAGCCCCCTGTCAAGCAGCGCCACGCCAGAGCCGTCCGCCAAGCCATAGTCGGACCAGCGCACGGCCGGCAGCAGGGCCTCCGAATAGCCCAAGAGACGGTGGTCGCCCGCCAGGAAGTAATCCGCGGGAGGCGTGGGACGGCGCGGATCGAGAACCGCGAAGCCATAGGGAATGCCCCGGGTGCGCTCGACCACCTCACCTGCAAGCGGAAAATCCACCGTCACCAGCACATCACTCCCCGCCCAATCGAGCACAGTCTCAAAGTCAATCCGCGGGTAATCCTTGTACAGGATAATTTTGCGCTCCAGCCTGGAGCCGCCATAGAAACCAGAGCTGGCGCGAATGAGGGTGAACAAGCTTCCGGTCCAGACCTCAATCTTCGGCCGTTCCGAGCTGGATGTGCCCACCAGCTTGCGCTGCGGACGGGGCGCCATGTAGTCGGCCGGCTCATTCAGTTTTCCCGCCACGCTTTCCACCATCAGCACGTTGGCGGGGCCGCCCAGGACCTCGCGCCCCGAGACCTTGGACTTCAAACTGACCAGCGCGCCCGTCGACAAATCGATGCGCACCAGATAGTGGCTGGTTTCGAACGCCTCCACTGCGGGCACCTGCGTCGAGGCCGGAACCGCCCCCTTACGGAGGGCGAACGGCCGCAAGCCCGACGGCGGCAGATCCGCCCGGCATATGGCTTCATCTGCTTCATAGGCCTGGCAAATCGCGCCGTCCAGCCGCTTGCCGGCGGGCAGCTTCACCCTCACCGGGTCGTCCCGGCGCCAATTCAGGGGATTGGCCAGCGCCACGGCGGACCCCTTGCCGGCCAGTTTCGCCAACGAGCTCCGCACCGCCGATGAGGCTTGTGCCTCGACAGCGGCAAAACGGTCGAAGGCGTCCCAGTGCTTGGGATCCTTGAAAACCATCCCGCCTGCGGCGCCCCACAGCGTGTTGCGGTCCATGTTCAAGAGCATCTGCACCCAGGAGTTATAGAAGTCCTGGGAGGGATAGGCGGCTCCGCGCTTGAGGCTCGCGGCTGTGGCGAACAATTCGGCGGCCGCCAGGAGTTGCTCGCACTTGCGGTAGGCCTGCTTCACCTGAGGCATGTTGATCCAAAAGGCATTGAAGCTGTACGCCGTATCGCCTTGGTATTCCGGGAGCCTGGCTGTTCCAGACCGCAGGTCGGCTTTTAGCGCTTCCACATAGTCGCGGGGAATGCTGAAACGGAAATTGACATCCGGATAACGCAGCCGCCAGCCGGCCAGGAATTCGCTGGGAAAGGTTTCGCGCAGCGGCGGCAGGCTGTAGTCCTCGGCCCCCACCAGCGTCATCACGCTGCGGGAGGAGGCCGAGTAGTGGCGTTTCAGCGCCACCCGTTCCGCGATTTCGGAGTATTCCTTGTCCGTGAATGGCTTGCCAGCAACAAAAATGGGCCGCATTTCCGCATAGCGGATATCGGTCACGGTAAGTTGCCGGGTTCCGTCCGGCGCCACCCACCAAAAGGCGTTCTTGCCAGCCGGGTTGTTGCGGCAGAAGAAGAGGGCGTCCATTCCCAAGCCGGCCACGATCTGAGGTAACTGGCGGTGCGCGCCCACAAAGTCGAACATCCAGCAGTAGCGCGGACGCAGGCCGCAGCCTTGCTGGTAACAGTCAAGACCCAGCCCGCCCAGGCGCACCAGAGCCTCGCCGCCGGAGAGGCTGACGGTCGGCTCCAGGAAGAAGCCGTTGGAAAATTCAACACGCCCTTCCTTGATGCGCTGCTTCAATTCATCCACGCGCTCCGGCGCGAACTTCATCAACGAGATCACGTTGGGCGCCTCCGAGAACGCAAAACGGTACTCCGGGTCCTTCGCCACGCGGTCCAGATGGGCCAGATAGTTGTTGAGCGTGTAATTCAGCTCGGTGTCCATATCCACCAGCCAGCCGCCGATGGTGCCGTGGGTGTTTGGGATCGCGTGGACGGTGAGGGGGCTGGCGGCAACTGCCGCAGCGGCGCAAACCAGTAACAGGATCGCTGAACGAAGCTTCATGGGAACTAATATTGTATGGCACGATAAGATCTTCTGGAGGCATCCATGCGCCACATCCACAGACTTTTGCTTTCTGCGCTGATCGCAACCCTCACGGCTTTCGGGCAAGCCAACGCTCCCTCGAGCGAGGCGATTGCCGAAGCCGCTTCGGGCAAGCGCCCCATGGCCAACGCCGCCTGGTGGGGCTTCTCCAAAGACGACTCGACCACCGCGCTTCAGGCAGCCATTGATTCCGGCGCCCGGACGGTGGTAGTG
>CAYSBM010000042.1:0-12684 GCA_964429095.1 uncultured Solibacteraceae bacterium
GACGGGCACCCCCAAGCGCTCGAGTTTGCGCGCGGTGTCTCGGGCGAGTTCCACCAAGCCCGGACCGGCGTTAATTCCAGCCCAGAACACCCGTGGCGACACGGCGTTGGGAAACCATCCTAGATTGCGGACGGAAATGTGGAGCCGGGCACGTGATGGAAGCGAAGCCAGCGCCTCTACCAGTTCGGCCGTGCGCTCGTCGGGCCACTCTCCGATGAATTTTGTGGTCACGTGCAAGTTTTCCACCGGACTCCACTTGATTCGCGCCACAGGCCGCAGCGTGTCGAGTACCCCCACCAGGCGGGCTTTAATCTCCGCGGGCAGTTCGATGCCGGTGAACAGGCGCATGAGTTTGGTACTTTGCTATTGTCGGATGAAAACCGGGAGGGTTTCAACGAATTGGGAGGACCGCCTGCCGGTGGACCGTTTGGAAACCGAAACCGCGGTGCTCCCGCGCGCCTTTTTCGAGCGTCCCACACCGGTGGTGGCGCGGGAATTACTCGGCAAGCTGCTGGCGCATGGGCGCACGGCGGGGATGATTGTGGAGACCGAGGCGTATATGGGCCGGGACGATCCGGCTTCGCATGCCTGGCGGGGTCCCACCAAGCGTAATGCGGTGATGTTCGGGCCGCCGGGCTACGCCTATGTGTACTTCATCTATGGCATGCATGAATGCGTGAACGCGGTCACCGAGCCTGAGGGCACGCCCGGCGCGGTCTTGATCCGGGCGCTGGAACCTTTGTGCGGCATCGAGCTCATGCGCAGGCGCCGCCCGCAAGCGCGTTCGATCGAGGAACTGGCTTCCGGTCCCGCCAAGCTCACGGTTGCGCTGGGCATCACACGGAGATTGAACCGGGCGGATCTGACTGTGGGTCCGCTCACTGTGCGCAGTTGGAGCGGCGTACCCCGGTTTGAAATCGAAACCACCACTCGCATTGGCATCCGCCACGCTGCCGACTGGCCGCTACGCTTCCTGGTGCGCGGCCATCGCTGTTGTTCGAAATCACCGGGAGGCGGGCGCTGAACGCCGTGCGCTAAATTGGACCATATGCTGAAGTCTACGATTTTCCGCGAGTACGACATCCGGGGAATAGCCGACCAGGAGTTGCTCAGCCCGGACGTGGAATTGCTGGGGCGCGCTATCGGAACCTACCTAGCGCGCAACTCCGGCCGCCGCCTCACCCTGGGCCGGGATTGCCGCTTGAGCGGTCCGAGGCTGGCCGATGCCCTTAAGCGGGGGCTGCTGGGCAGCGGTTGCGAGGTTATCGATTTGGGCGTGGTGCCCACGCCGCTGCTCTACTATTCGGTTTTCCACCTGGATGTGGATGGCGCTGTCATGATCACCGGCAGCCATAACCCTCCGGACTACAACGGGTTCAAGGTGGTCTCGGGCCGCTCGACAATTTTCGGGGCTGAGATCCAGAAAATCCGCACGCTGATGGAAACTGGGGATTTGTCTTCCGGCACAGGCACGGCATCCAGCTACGATGTGATCACGCCCTATGTGGAGGAGGTGTCCCGGCAATTTCAACCGCCGAAGTCCGTCAAGGTGGTCATAGACGCCGGCAACGGAACTGCTGGCCCGGTCATGCACCGCCTCCTCGAAAGGATCTGCCCTGGCGCCGTGGAACTGTTTTTCGAAATGGATGGATCCTTTCCCCATCACCACCCGGACCCCACTGTGATGCAGAACCTGGAGCATCTCCGGCAAGCCGTAGCCCGGACGAGAGCCGATATGGGCATTGCCTTCGACGGCGACGCCGACCGGATCGGCGCCATCGACGAGAATGGTGAAGTAGTCTGGGGCGATCAATTGCTCACCATTTACGCCCGGGAGATTCTTACGCGCCAGCCGGGCGCCACCTTCATCGGTGAGGTGAAGTGCTCGCAGGTGATGTATGACGAGATACGGCGGCTCGGCGGCAAGGCCATCATGTATCGTACCGGCCATTCGTTGATCAAGGCCAAAATGAAGGAAGTGGGAGCGGCTCTGGCCGGAGAGATGAGCGGGCATATGTTCTTTGCCGACCGCTACTACGGTTTCGACGACGCGCTGTATGCCGCCTGCCGCCTGATCGAAATTGTGGCTCTTTCCGGCCAGCCGCTTTCGGCGCAACTGGCGGGTTTGCCCAGAATGGTCTCGACCCCGGAGCTGCGCGTGGATTGCCCGGACGAGAAAAAGTTTCAGGTGGTCCAATACGTCGTGGACCATTTCCGCACCAAGCGCGAGGTGGTGGATGTGGACGGAGCGCGCATCCTGTTCGACGGCGGATGGGGGTTGGTGCGCGCTTCCAATACACAACCGATCCTGGTGCTGCGTTTCGAAGCTCAGGATGCCGGGCTGCTGGCGGCCTACCGCCGGGAAGTGGAAGAAGTGTTGGCTCGCGCCAAAGCTGCGGCCGGACTCTGAGCCGGGCGGGTTAGTGCTTCGACCCCACCGTCTCAGTCCGTCCAGCCAGAGGTTTCACCACCCCCGCTCCGCATACACCCACGCCGGTATCCACCAGCGCGTTCAAGAAATTGAAGAAAACGGCATAAACCATCTGCTCGGTGACGGGCTGGCGGCCTGGCATGCGGAATCCGATAGGCAGTTCTTTGAGTAGTTGCACACGCACGGAATTCGGCTGGATGTAGCCGGCGCGGTCCCGGCGGTTAGCCAGCCTCATGGGGGTTTGCAGGACCGTCCCCGTGACCCCGTCCACGTAGAACGGGCAGCGCGAAACCCCGCCCAGGTTCCCGGCATCGGCGGCATCAAACAGCAGCAGCGGAGCTTCGCGGTCCGGGGCGGTCAAATCCACGGTTAGCACGCGCCTCTCATCCTCGACCGTACATTCGAAGTTAGCCTGTTTGGCGATATTGGAGACAAATTCCGGGTCCAATTCCAGCGAGATCAGCTTATGGTTGCCTGCCTGAATGACTTGCACTGACTTCCATTCTAATCTAAATGCTCCATGCGCTTGGTGCTGACCGTGCCGCCCGGTATGTTTATGATGAGGAGGATGCCGAAAGAGGTTTCGCGCCCCGCGCCGGCGCTGGTATTGTTTGACATTGACGGAACCCTCATCCGCCGGGCGGGCGCTCATCACCGTGAGGCCCTGGTGGAGGCCGTGCGGCGAGTCACGGGGATCAATTCAACCACCGACCACATCCCGGTCCAGGGTATGCTGGATGGCGACATCCTGCGCATCATGATGCGGGACGCCGGGGCCGGCGCGGCGCTCATTCGAAGCTCGATGCCCTCGATCATCGAGGCCGCCCAGCGCATCTACGCGCGGCGCTGTCCGGACCTGCGGCGGAAAGTTTGTCCTGGCGCGCGCAGCCTCCTGTGGCGGCTTTTCCGTAGAAACATCCCCACCGGCTTGGTAACCGGGAACCTGTCCGGCATAGGCTGGACGAAAATGGAGCGCGCTGGCCTGCGCCAATATTTCCGCTTCGGCGCCTTCGCCGAAATGGCGCGCGACCGCACCGCTCTGGTCCGTTTAGCCATGCGCCAGGCCCGGCGGCAGGGTTGGATAGAATCACAGGCCAGGGTGATTCTGATCGGCGACCACCCCAACGATGTGCGCGCGGCCGCCGCCAACCGTATACGCTCGGTAGCAGTGGCCACCGGACTTACCAGTAAGAGTGAGTTAGCTGGACACGCCCCCTGCCTGCTGCTCGATGATCTGCGAGGCGTGAGCTTGGAGATGCTGCTGGGATGAAGAACTTGCAAGCCCAATCGCTGGACGTCAAGAGGGCCGAAGTGGAATTCCACAACTTCGCCTCGCTCGGCGAACCCGAACGCGCTGTTCGGACTTACGCCGAGGAGAACGCGCGCCGCCGCGGGTTTCTCCTTAAGTACCGCGCTTTCATCGGTGAGCTCTCCCCATTTCTGGAAATCGGCGCCAACGCGGGCCACACCAGCTACATGCTGGCAAATGAATTCGGCGCCGTTGGATTCGCTTTGGATATTTCGGCCGACAGCTTACGGTATGGCGCTGCGCTTCAACAGATCTGGGGCATGCACCGGGCGCCGGTCCGCGTCGCCGGCGATGCCGTGAACCTGCCTTTCCGGGACCAATCCATACGGTTGGTAATGACCTACCAGACGCTTAGCCAGTTTCTGGACATCGAAAGCGTGATCGTGGAAGCCAAACGCGTCCTCATGCCGGGAGGTGTGTTTCTGCTGGCGGAAGAACCCTTGCGGCGGGCCTTGACCCTGGGTTTATACCGCTGCCCGTACGAGGACTCCATGAAGGCTTGGGAACGCAAGCTTTACGATTGGGGACTGTTAGGCTACCTGGTTCGTGACGTGATCGGCGCGCACCAGGAGGAGAGTTTCGGCATACGGCAGAACCACAGCTTGAACCTGCGGCAGTGGCACGACCTATTGCGCAAGCACTTCGCCGATCACCGCGCGGACATCTTCGTACGCGCGCACGGCTGGGGCGAGCGCGCCGTGGAGCGGCTGGCGGTGGGACTGGATCCCTATGGATCGCGCTGGCGCGCGGCGCGTTTGCTGGGGGGCAGTCTGGCGGCGGATTGTCGTAAAGCCGGCGAGCCCGAGGCGGCTTGCGCCGTGGATCTGGAGCAGTGTTTCCAGTGCCCGGACTGCGGCGGCGTTTTGGACAGCGCCCCGGAGGGTGGTCTGCGCTGCCGCGCCTGCGATTACCAGGCACCGCTGGAGGACGGCGTTTATAACCTGCTCAGCTCGAGCCTGAGGCAGGAACTATATCCTGGCCGGCGTCCGGACATCATCGATTTCAGCCTGCCTGGGCACGAAGAGCAACTGCTGGAAGGATGGGAACCACTGGAAGGCGTTTACGGCAATAAGTACCGCTGGATCAACCAGCATGCCGCCGCCCGCTTGGTGCGCGTGGGCCATGGACCGCAGAGGATCCGTGTCCGCGGGCACGCCGCGCCGGGCGTCTTCGCGCAAGGCCAGCCCGTGCGCCTGGAAATCGCCGCCAACGGGCGCCGCGTGGGCCGCTGGGCGCTGAAGCGCAGTGGGTTGTTCGTCCTCGAAGCAGACCTGCCGGAGGCTGGCGAGTACCGCATCGACTTATACGCCTCCCCCTCCTGGAGGGCTCCGGGCGATGACCGCCGTCTCACGGTTACCATCAGTATGTTGCGCCTGATCGCCAAACAATGAACATTGCCGCTCCGGCATGCGTAATAGCCAAGTGAGGACGCTTATGCAAAACCGCACTCTGGCGTGTTGGCCAGCAGCGGCCCTATTTTTGGCGGCCGGCTGCGGCATCGAAGGTTTCGACATTTTCGCCGACCAACAGCGTTTCAAACAGGACTTCCACTATAGTTACGATCTTGCACCCGGCGGGAGACTATCGTTGGACAATTTCAATGGCGGCGTGGAAATCATCGGCTGGGAGAAGAACGCGGTTGATATTTCCGGCGTCAAGTATGCCAGCACAGAGGACTTGCTTAAACAAGTGCAGGTGGAAATCAGCGCACAGCCTAAGGAAATCCGCATCCGCACGATTCACCCCTCCGGCCGGAGAAACGGCTTCGGCGCCCGCTATGTGTTGCGCGTACCTCACCACACGCTGCTGGACCGCATCCAGACCACTAATGGCAGCATCCGCGCCGAAAGTGTGGAAGGGGGCGCCCGGCTGCTCACCACCAACGGCAGCGTCCACGCTCTGAAACTGCGAGGCGAACTCGACATCCAGACCACGAACGGCGCTATTGAAGCCATCGGCCAGGAAGGGCCTGCCACATTGCACACTACTAACGGCGCGGTAAGTGTGGACGGCCTTCGCGGCGCGCTGGATGCTTCCACCACCAACGGCCGCATACGCGCGCGAGTCCTGACAATCGAGGCCGGCAAGCGGCTACGCGCCTCCACATCCAACGGCAGCATCGAACTGACGGTGGAAACTTTGAAGGACAATGACGTCCGCGCATCGACCTCCAATGGCTCGATTACCCTGCGGCTGCCGGCGGCGCTCAATGCGCACCTGCGCGCCGTCACGACCAATTCGAGCGTCACGACCGATTTCGACGTGCAGGACCACGGCCGCGCACGCACCAAGAAGCGATTGGACGCCCAAGTGGGCGCGGGCGGACCGCTGATTGACCTCACCACGACCAACGGCAGTATCAAGATATTGAAGCTGTGACACGCCCGGGTTGCGCAGCGGCGCACGGCTGAGCGAGTCTGTTCTACATGAGCGCTCTGACGCTGCTGGTCGTAGGCAATCCCGCTGAAGGCGTGCTTTCGCTGCTTGAGCGCCTGCCCGCGGAAACGCGCATTGCGGTGAGCGAACAGCCTGCGGCCTTCGGCCGGATCGCAGGCGAGGCCGATGTGATTCTGGACGCCTGGAGCGCTCCGGGAGCCCTGGAAGCGGTTTTCACCATGTGCTCCCGCGTGCGCTGGGTCCACTCGCTCACAGCCGGCGTCGAGAATATCCTCTTCCCTGCCCTGATGGAGAGCCCGGTTCCGCTCACGAATTCGCGCGGTGTGTTCAGCCGTTCGCTGGCGGAATTTGCTGTGGCGGCCATGCTGTTTTTTGCCAAAGACTTCCGGCGTATGCTGCGGAGCCAGAAAGCCGGCCAATGGGACCGTTTTGATGTCGAGGAAGTCTACGGGCGCACGGCGGCCATCCTGGGCTATGGTGAAATTGGCCGGCACACGGCGCAGCTGGCCTCCGCTCTGGGTATGCGCATCACCGCCATGCGCCGGCATCCTGAGCGCGGCGCCAGCGGGCCTGAGGGCGTGCGCATCTATCCGCCCGAAGCCAAACTCGAGTTCTTGCGCGGCGCCGATTACCTGGTCCTTTCGGTTCCGCTCACCGCCGAAACTCGCGGCATGGTCGGCGAGCTTGAACTCCGCGCCCTCAAACCCAACGCCGTGCTAATCAATATCGGTCGTGGGCCGGTGGTCCGCGAAGACGCGCTCATCCGCGCCCTCAGCGCGCGCTGGATCCGCGGCGCGGCGCTCGACGTTTTCGATCAAGAACCGCTGCCCGCCGGACACCCCTTTTACAGTCTGGAAAACGTCTTGTTATCGGCCCACTGCGCCGATCACACCTCGGATTGGAAAGAACTGGCGATGCGGTTCTTTCTATCGAATTTCGAGCGGTTCCGGCGCGGCGAGCCGCTGGCGAACGTAGTCGACAAGCGATTGGGCTACTGAGCGCGCCCGGCGTAAAAAGCCCGGGCTCGGTCGTAAATGGCCAGCACTTGGCGGCGCTCGTCCTCGCTGCTGAAGCGTTTCGGGTCCGCCGCTGCCTGTTGGATCAATTCGTCCATCCACGCCACGAAGTACTGCGCGTCGCCTTGCGCGTCAAAGCACCCGTCCAGATAGATGGGGCTGGTATGCGCGATGCGTATGGTTCGCCCGGCGTCCACAAACGAACGCGCCGCAACCCAGGTGTATCCTGCCGTGTCCAAGCTCCGGCGCAGGCGCAACTTGCGTTTATCGCCGGACGGCCTGGCGCTGTATAGGACGCGCCCGTTCGCCACGATTTCGACCACGCGCATGGGCTCGCGGGAAAGGGCTTCGACAGCCACACTCCGCCATCTGCCGCGCCCTTTCACGTCAAAAAACAGCACCGGTCCATTGGTGGCCAGACTGGGGCCTTCCTGAAAGGAACGGTACCAATTCTCAGGCGTAAGCTCTGAGCCGCGCTGCCGTACATAGACGCGGTTGTATCCCAGCGGATTGGGTAGCACGCCAGTGGCCGAACCAGCCGAGGGCGCCAGTCGAAAGCCGAGGTTCAAATAGCGGTAATAGAGGCTGAGGCAGTAGTCGACGAAGCCTTGACGGCCAGCGAATTGCGCACGGTCGCGCGGGCGGCCCCAAACTTCACTGTCAAAGATCCCCGCTTGGGTGAAATGGTTGTGCGCAACGCCCAGCGAATCGGGTGTCGCCAGCGCCATCATGACCGGCGTCTCCCACCAGATCGGCTTTTCACAGTCAAACCACGGCAAAGCGGAACGCGGGAGTTTCTGCCCGCGGGCTAGCGCGACAAAGTGGATGCCGGCGGGAAACCAGCGGCCATCCACGGCCAAATCGATCGGCTTGCGCAACCCGTTAAGGCACCAGGCGCCCCCGCCCCGCTCGTCTTCGGCGTTCAACAAAGTGGCCAAATGCCGCGCCGAGGCTCGCACTACAGGATCGGATGGAACCGGCCGATCGCGCCACCAACTGCGCTTGTTCCAGATGGTAAAGTTAACCGCCAGGTTTACGTCCTCGGTAAGCAGCATGGGGACCAGCTCTTCACTGGTCCGGTGCACGTGCAGATCGCCCGAACACCAGCCCCGCTAGTACATATCGATCCAGCCGCGAGCGGCGCACACTGCCGCACCAGGCGCCTCAACCGTGCGCTGTTCGCGTTCATATTCCAGGCCTCGTTCGGCGATCACCTCATACCGCCCCGCGGGCACATCCAACTGGCACTCGCCTTCCATCAAGAAACTGCCCAGGTAGGGATGATCCTCGCCAAAGATCACGCGCTTGGCCGGCTCGCTGACCACTCCACCCGGCCGGTACATCTTGCCTCCGGCGCCCCGAATCTCCAGCCGCGCGCGGACCGGGCGGCCGGCAGTGTCCACCACGCGGATACGCAATTCCGCAGCGGAAACCAAGGCGGCGAACAAAGACAACCAGACTATCGCTGGCACAGTTACCCTCCTATATAACGCGCATAGAGGCTGCGAGCCAGCGCCACGTCGGTGGTGCCTTTGACGATGGCGCGGCCATCCGGATATACGGTGATTTCATATGGGGGCAAGAAAATCCGCAAGGCGATTTCAGTGGGTCGGACTTGGCCGACCGGCTCCAGTTGCGTCCGCAGTTGTTCCAAATCCAGGGGCCGGCGGCGTTCATGAATCTGCACGGCATTGCGTCCGCACAAGCTGATAGGCGCCCTGCTGGCGGCTTCCAGGTGCTCAAAGCGGCGCTGGCCGCAGGCCAAGCACCCGGGATCCGGCGCCGGTGGTCCGATCTGCCGTATCGAGCCGTTCCAAATATCGATGGTGGTAATCCGGCGGTCCAGCAAGGCGGCTTGCCCAGTAAGAATTTTAAGCGCCGCAGCCACCTGCAAAGACGCCACCGCTGCCGTAACGGCACTTAACACGCCGACGGTTTCGCAGGTAGGCTGCGCCCCAACGGGGGGTGACGGAAAGACGCACTTCAGGCACGCGCCCACACCCGGAATGACCGGCATGGTAAGGCCGTAGCTGCCCACCGCGGCGCCGTAAACCCAACTGATGCGCTCCCGCAGAGCGAAATCGTTAATCAGGTAACGCGTTTCGAAATTGTCCGTACCGTCCAGGATCAGATCCACGCCTCCCAACAGTTCCACAATGTTGGAGGGGGTGAGGTCCGCCACGTGCGCCTCCAGCCGGAGGCTGGAATTGATGCGCTCCAGTGCACGGCGGGCGGCAATGGCCTTGGGCAACTGCTGCTCGGCGTCGGCTTCCTCATAAAGCCACTGGCGCTGGAGGTTGCTGAGTTCCACATAGTCGCGGTCGACCAGCACCAACGCGCCCACGCCGGCTCGCGCCAGGGCGGCTGCAAGGAAACTGCCCAGCGCGCCGCAACCCACCACGGCCACGCGCGCCTTGAGCAGACGCTCCTGTCCCTGTTCGCCGATTCCGGCAAACAGCGTCTGCCGCGAGTAACGTTCCCGCTCACGGGCGGTCATTTGTCCCCATCCTAGCAGCCGGTAGAGTATCATGCAGTAAGTGCGCCGTTTCCTCATGCGACGCCTCTGGCTGCTGATTTCCGCCGGACTGATTCTCCGCGCTGGCGCAAACGCCGGGCCTGAGGCATTGGAAGGCAAACGCATTTCCATCATCCGCTTCCAGCCCGCCGAGCAGCCACTGCCGCCGGCCGAACTGGACCAGATCTTACCTTTGCGCATGAAGACCCCCCTGCGGCTGAGCGACGTGCGCGCGGCGCTGGACCGCCTGTATGCCACGGGACGCTACGAAGACATCGAAGTCAGCGCTGAAGCCGATGGAGAAAACGTGGTGATCACCTTCCGCACAACAAACCGATGGTTTGTGGGCCGGGTCACTTTGGATGGAGCCAAGCCCCCGCCCAGCCGCGACGCAATGCGCGACGCGGCCAAACTGGATCTCGGATCGCTGTACCTGGACGAACGGGGCGAGGAGGCCGAGCGCAACATCGCCCGCAGTCTTCTCGACAACGGATTTTACAACCATCGCATCCAGCGCCGGCTGGAATACGATTCACGCACCCAGCAGGTAAACATACACTTCGAGGTGACAACGGGGCCGCGCGCCCGGTTTGCGGCTCCTGCCTTTACTGGGGATCTTCAACGCCCGGCTGGAAAGCTTGTGCGCATCAGCCGGTGGCGCGGCTGGCTGGGATGGCGCCCGTTCACCGATAACCGCCTGGACCGGGGCCTGGAGCGTATCCGGAACTCCTACCTCAAGCAGGATTATCTGATGGCGGACGTCCGGCTGGCGGAGATACGGCCCGACGCGCAAGGTAGGCGCCTGAGCCCGCTGGTCGCAATTGAGGCGGGGAAGAGAGTCAAGGTGCGCGTAAGCGGCGCGGACATTCCCAAAGGCCAGTTGCGGAAACTGATTCCCACCTTCGAAGAGCAATCCATAGACCGGGAATTGCTGAACGAGGGCGTTCAACATCTCACCGAGTACCTTCAACTGGAAGGCTACTTTGGAGCGCGGGTAGAGGTCCGCCCGCCACGCCAGGAAGGCGGCATTGAGGTGATCGAGTTCGCCATCCAGCGCGGTGAGCGCCGCAAGCTGGCATCTATCGAAATCCACGGCAATGTGTACTTCAATACACAGACCATCCGGGAGCGAATGTCCGTGTTGCCGGCTTCGCTCGAGTACCGCCGCGGCCGCTACAGCCGCGAGGCGCTGGAACGCGATACGGATTCCATACGGGAGCTATACCGTTCCAACGGTTTCCGCGATTGCAAAGTGGAGGCGGACCTCTTGAACGGTTATCAAGGCAAGGCGGACGAAGCCGCCGTCATTGTGAAAATCGAAGAAGGCGGCCAGTGGCTGGTTTCCAAACTGGAGATGGAGGGCGTAGAGCCCACAGAGTCCGCCGCTCTGCAATCACTAGCCAGCATCCGGCCGGGCCAGCCTTTCAGCGAAGCCAGCGTAGCCGCCGACCGCGATAACATTCTGGCCTACTTCTACGACCGCGGTTACCCGGACGCCGCTTTCGAGTGGACCTGGAAGCCCGGCAGCCAACCCTATCGCGCCGAGGTGCACTACCGGGTGCGTCCCGGGCGCCGCGAGTATGTTCGCGAGGTCTTGATCGGCGGGCTGGATGCCACGCGCCCGGAACTCGTCCATCGCCGCATCCTGTTGAACCCCGGCGAGCCCCTTTCGCAAAGCCGCATGATTGAAACGCAGAGGCGGCTCAACGACCTGGGCATCTTCGCCAAAGTCGACATGGCCATTCAGAATCCCGACGGCCAGGAACCGGCCAAGTACGTGTTGTTTCAACTGGAAGAATCCAAGAAGTATTCGCTGGCCGGAGGCATGGGTTTCGAATTCGCCAGAATCGGCGGTGGCGCAACCACTTTCGACGCGCCCGCCGGCTCGGCCGGCTTCAGCCCGCGCGCTTCGCTGGACTTGACGCGGCTCAACTTCCGTGGGTTGGGCCATTCGTTGAGTCTGCGCGGTAGCCTATCGACTTTGCAGCAACGCGCTTTGCTGAGTTATACCGCGCCGCAGTTCTTGAGCAACGAGCGCCTGGCGCTGACTTTCGTCGCCCTGTTTGATGATTCGCAGGACGTGCGCACCTACGCCTCCCGCCGCTGGGAAGGCTCGACGCAGCTCAGCCACCGCTGGACACGCTCAAAAACCGCGCAGTACCGTTTCAGCTACCGGCGCGTGGGCGTCGACCAGGGCACGCTGAAGATCTCTCCGGACCTCATCCCGCTGCTGTCACAGCCAGTGCGCGTCGGTTTGCTAAGCGGCACCTACATCGATGACCGCCGGGATAATCCGCTGGATGCGCATTCGGGCACGCATAACACTCTGGATTTGGGATTGGCCTCCAAGGCTTTCGGCTCGGAGGTAGGCTACGTGCGGATGTTGGCTCGAAACTCAACTTACCACCGGCTGAACCGGAGGCTGGTGCTGGCCCGCACCATGACCTTTGCCCTCATGGGAGGATTGGGCGGCAATCCGGCCATTCAGGACCCCACGCAGGATATTCCGCTGCCGGAACGCTTTTTCGCTGGCGGCGCCTCCTCCCATCGCGGTTTCCCAGACAATCAGGCCGGGCCGCGCGATCCGAAGACCGGTTTCCCTCTGGGGGGCAAGGCTCTGCTGACGGCTAGCACGGAGCTGCGCTATCCTTTGCTGGGCAACAATTTGCGCGGAGTGCTGTTTCTTGCCGCGGGGATCGTGTACAGCTGCGTCTCTGATGTGTGTTTTCGCGTATTACAGCGCGATCGTCAAGATTTCAATTACATGGTGCACGCCGCTGGCATCGGCTTCCGTTACCGCACGCCCATCGGCCCGCTGCGCCTGGATCTGGCTTACTGCGTGAATCCACCGCGTTTCTACGGATTCAAGGGCACCATCGAGGAGCTGTTGAAAAATCTCGGGACACCCACCAATCAGCGCCTGAGCCATTTCCAGTTCCACTTTTCCTTGGGGCAAGCATTCTGATGCTCAGGCGCGTGCTTATGCTGGCCGTCTTAGCCGCTCCGTTGGGAGCGG
>CAYSBM010000043.1:0-3238 GCA_964429095.1 uncultured Solibacteraceae bacterium
ACGATGCCGCTCGCGATGCCGTAAGCGGTGCCCAGCACCACGTTGGCGGTCTTGCGAGCCACGCCCGGCACGGTGAGCAGCTCTTCCATGGTCCGCGGAACCTTACCGCCGAAATCCGCCAAAATCTTCCTGGCGGCGCCGATCAGGGACTTCGCCTTATTGTTGAAAAAACCCGTCGAACGGATGTCCGAAGCCAGCTCCGCCTGGCTGGCGGCCGCGAAGTCGCGGACCGCAGGATACTTGGCGAACAGAGCCGGGGTCACTTCGTTGACCCGCTTGTCAGTGCACTGCGCCGACAGGATGGTAGCCACCAGCAACTGCCAGGCATCCTTATGATGCAGGGCGCAAGTGGCCCCCGGATACAGAGCATCCAGGTGTTCAAGGATTCGTTGGACTCGCCGCTCGCCTTCGGCAGCCGTCTTCGGTTTCACCGTGGGCATCTTAGCCCAGATTCTCCAACAGCTCGGGGACCTTCTTCAAGATCCCGGTGAAGATCGGGGTGTCACGCACGGTATACCGGCTGGCGTCGGTCTCGCGCAGTTCCATCACCAGGTCGACAAAATCCTCCGGGTGGTCGCTTTCAAAAGCCACCACAAAATCCTGGTCGTCAAGGCCGAACGAATACGTGGTATTGAGCTTCACGCGCGGATACTTGTGACCCACTACGATGTGCTCGTTCATCATGCCTTGCCGTGTGGGAAGGTTCAGCAAGTACCACTCGCGGCTCTTGACAAACGGATAAATGAAAATGTAGTTGAAGCGGCCGGGGACCAGCGTGCCGCGCGAATCGGTCTGTCCTTCGTGCTCGTGGCCAATCAGGTAGGTCGAGCGTTTGGTCATGGACAGAAACGAGTGCCTAGCCTCCAGGTACTTGCCCATAGCCGTGCGGTGGATCTCCACCGCCATCTGCTCCAGGTCCTCCAAGCGGTAACAGATGCGCCACAGCATCATGTCCACATCGGCGCGGATGCCCAGCATGGAGTACGCGAGGATCATCATCCGGCCCTCGATCTGCCAGCGGGCGATGGCCGCGGCCAACTCTTCGCGGCCGGCCCTTTTCTGCTCTTCGGTCAACTGCCGCCAGGCGGGATTCAGCTTGTAGCCCAAAAAATTCACGAACTGGCGTCGTGGTTCCACGTTTTCCGACATTGGTTATGCCTCTTTGGTAGCCGCCCAGTCCATTAACATAGTAACGTTGCGCGCGAAATATATCCTCTTGTCAGCCGCGGCAGCGGCATTTGGCGCATCACTGGCGTCTTCCTTTCACTTGGATGATTACGCCATCCTTTCCGATCCAGTTCTTACGTCGCCAAATGGTTGGATGGAAATCTGGCGCCCGTTGCAGACGCGCCCGCTGACGTACTTCACTTTCTGGCTAAACTACCGGCTGGGCGGCGCCAATCCCGCCGGATACCATTTGGCGAACCTTCTGCTTCATCTGGGAGCCGTTCTGTTGCTGGCGCGCACTCTAGCCCGGCGGCTGCCGGAACGGGCGGTACTGGCCGCCACGGCGCTGTTCGCCCTGCATCCTATCCAGGCCGAGGCTGTTCTCTATGTCTTCGCCCGAGCCACGGTTCTGGCTACTTTACTGTGTCTGGCTGCCTTCGACGCCTGGCTGCGGGAACGGCGATGGGTGGCCGCGGGCTGGTTCACCCTGGCTCTGGCGGCCAAAGAGGAATGCGTTGCTTTCCCGCTGGTGCTGCTGTTGTTGCACGTACTCGAGCGACGGGCTCCTGGCGAGCGTTGGCCCATCACCGTGATGCTGGCCCTCTCATTGGTTGCCGGGCTGCGGGTGTTCGCCGCTTTGAGCGCCAATCCCGCCGCCCCAGCCGGCGCGCAGGCGGGGGTTACCGTTCTGGAGTACTTCATGGCGCAAGGGCCGGTCATATGGCGATATCTGCGGCTGCTTGTGGCGCCCTTCGGCTTCACTGTGGACCCCGCGATTGAGCTGCCTTCGCCCGCCGCCGCTGTGGCAGCATGGCTGGCGCTGGCGGGAGTGCTTGCCGTGACCGTGCGGCGGCTGCGCGCCAGCCCCTGGGCGCTCTGGATCCTGGCTGGGTTCCTTCTGCTGGCGCCGAGTTCCTCGATTTTCCCCGCGCAGGATCTGTCTGCCGACCGGCGCATGTATCTGCCGATGACTGCCTTCTCCGCTGGAGTAGGGCTTCTGGCCATGCGGGTGCACCGCCGCGTGATGCTTGGATTAGCTTGCATCCTCTTCGTGCTGAGCTTTAACCGCAGCCTGGTATGGATGTCGGAAAAGTCGCTGTGGAGCGAAGCTGTCCGCCGCGCGCCCGGTAAGGTCCGCCCCTTAATCCAGCTCTCCCGCGCCGTGCCGCCCCAACAGGCCCTCGAGCTTCTCGCCAAGGCCAAACGGCTGGCGCCCGAGGACGCCATGGTTGCGGCGGAACTGGGCCGCGCCTGGCTCGCAGCGGGCCGCCCGGCCGAGGCTCTGGCCGAATTCGGCCGCGCGCTGGCGCTCGAACCGCACAGCGCCCGAGCCCTGAATAACCGGGGCGTGGCCTTGCTGGCGCTCGGCCAAACCGAAGCCGCGCGGCAGGATTTCGAAAGGGCGCTGCGGATGGATCCGTGCCAGGCCGATGCCCGTTCGAATCTTCGAGTGATGGGAGTCGCGCCTCAGCCTGCGGCCGGATGCCGCCAAATTGCCGGTCAGCGGGGAGTCATGGTTCAACCGCCGGCGAAGTGATCGCGAGGTCCGTCTCCAGGAACTGCCAGTCCGGCAGTTCATAAGCACGCATGCCGCTTCGCACGGTGGCCTTCAATTCTTTGCTCTCGTAAGGCCCCAGAGATGGCACTTTGAACTCGAAACTTGCCAGCGGCGCCTGTTCCGGCTTAGCGCCTTTGGGCCTCAAAGTGAGCGTCCCCGCCAGATCCGCAATATCCGCGCCGGAATGATTCACCACCACAAAGGTCACCTGAGCCTTTTGCGTGGCGTCTTCGGTGATGCGTATCCCGGTCACCTCGATGTGCTTCCAAAGCGGATGCCGTTTTGCGGCGGATGCCGGCGTCATGGTCTTTTCCGGCAGCTGTTGGGCCGGCTTAGTTGTGCGTGTCGCAAGGTAGATTGAGACGCCCAGACTCAGTAACGCTGCGGCAACCAGCAGTGTGATCAGTGCGAAAGCCGAGCGCTTCATTTCCTGGTTGCCGGCAAACATCGCATCCGCGGCTGCATCATGGGCCGTATCGTCCTTGCTGAAAATCAGCGCCATGATCATCCCGA
>CAYSBM010000043.1:3248-12631 GCA_964429095.1 uncultured Solibacteraceae bacterium
ACGCAGTAACGCTGCGGCAACCAGCAGTGTGAGCAGCCCGCCGGGCACCTGGCGGCGGCCAGGAGCAGGTCTTGTTGCGGCCCCGGGAGCCGTTGGAGCTGGAGCGGGCTGTGAGATGGGCTCCGGCGGCACGGCGGCGGAGGCGGCACAGTTGGGGCACTCAGAATAAGCCGGAGCCACTTCGTGGCCGCATTTGGGACAGATCCAGGTGAACATTGCCTTACCTTACTTGCACACCTACACTGTAGCGCAGCGTGACCCCACCCCTGTGGACTCAACTTCCAATGGGAGAAGGTGGAACGCTTCGGCAGGCAATATACTATGTAGCCATGGAATTTTTCCGGCGCAGCCCTGGTCACCCGGGCAAGTTGGGGATCCTGGCCGGCAGCTACAACCCTCCCACTCGGGCTCACTTCGCTCTGGTCCAGGCCGCGGCGCCGCACATAGACGAGGCGCTGTTCGTGCTGCCGCGGGTCTTTCCGCATAAGCGCTACGAAGGGGCCAGTTTCGAGGACCGCTTGAGAATGCTGGAAACGGCCGCCGCCTCGGTGCTGGGCGATTTTCCGTATTCCATTGCTGCCACCCAGCAGGGACTCTTCATCGACATTGCGCGTGAGTGCCGTGAAGCTTACGGAGCCCGTACGCGGCTGCTGTTTCTGTGCGGCCGCGACGCCGCCGAACGGGCCGTGAACTGGGATTACGGACGGCCAGGCGCTTTCCTCGAAATGCTCAATGAGTTCGAGTTGTTGGTTTTCCCGCGCCCGGGCGTGTACAAGCCGCCTCCCGAGTTGTGCACCCGCTGGAGGCCGGCTGTGAAGGGATCTCCTCGACCAAGGGGCGCGAGCGGATAGCGCGGAGCCGCCGCTGGGAACACTTGGTTCCGGCGGCTATCGTAGGGCTCGTAAGCCAGATATACGGAAAAGCGGCTTCATCGTAACTCATTGCGGACAAAAGAGTAAGGCCGTGATTTGCGGTCCCGTTCACCCCTTAAAATTCCCCATACGCCCACAAAATGGCGCCATTCGGCGAAATGCCCTAGTACCTGTTGCACATGCTGATTAAACTGAGGACAAAGAGGGCTGGCAGGTTTTCTGGGCTTGGTGTGCTGGGGATAATTCCGTTAGGAGGAGGGCATCTCCACCGTGAGTACACAGGCTTTTGCCGGCGCCCGAACCAAGGGCCAACCCTTTGAAATCATTCAGCCCGCCACGACTTACACCGGCGCACCGATCAAACCGCTTATCAAAGGCTTGCCGAAGATCACGCAGTCGCTGTGTCCGGAGTGTTTGAAGATCATCGAGGCCGTCGAGTTTGAAGAGAACGGCAAGGTCATGATGGAGAAGAACTGCCCCGAACACGGCTACTTCAAAGACGTAGTCTGGAGCGACGTTCGGCTCTACCTCAAAATGGAAGACTGGGTATTCGGCGACAACCGGGGGCTCACCAACCCCTCGGTGCCTGACGCCAAGGAATGCCCCACCGATTGCGGCCTGTGCTCGATGCACACCAGCCACACCGGGCTGGCGAACCTGGATTTGACCAACCGCTGCAACCTGACCTGCCCCAGCTGCCTCGCCAACGCCAACGCTGCCGGCTACCTTTACGAGCCTAGCCTGGACCAAGTGAAGCGAATGCTGTTGAACCTGCGCGCGCAGGCGCCGGTGGCCGGACGCATCATTCAGTTCTCGGGCGGTGAGCCGACCGTATATCCACATTTTCTCGAGGCTGTGCGTTTTGCCAAGGAAGCCGGATTTTCCCACGTGCAGATCGCGACCAACGGCATCCGGCTTACTAATCTGGAGTTCGCCCAGCAGTGCAAGGAAGCCGGTCTGCACACGCTATATCTGCAACTGGATGGAGTGAGCGACGATATCTACCTGCGTACCCGCGGAGAAGCGCTGTGGGAAAAGAAGCTTCAGGTCATCGAGAATTGTAAGAAGGCGGATTTGAAGATCGTTTTCGTGCCCACGGTGGTCAAGGGCCTGAACGATCACCAGGTGGGCGATATTGTGCGGCTGGCGCTCGCCAATATCGAATGTTTGAGCGGCATCAGTTTCCAGCCAGTGGCGTTTACGGGCCGCATCTCGCGGCATGAACTCGCCGCCAAGCGTTACACCCTCACGGACTTGGCCAGAGACATCAGCGAGCAGACCGGCATGACCGATCCTTATGATGATTGGTTCCCGCTGAGCTGCGTTACGCCGTTCTCGAAGTTGATCAGCGCGCTGAGAGGCGAGGAAACCACCACGCTGTCCTGCCACCCGCACTGCTCGTTAGGAACTTACTTCTTCGTCGACAAGAACAAACGGGGCGTTCCCGTGACACGCTTCATCGACGTGGGCAGCATGCTGCGCGATATGGATTTGCTGGCCCGGAAAGCTGGACGCGCATCTTTCAAGTTCTACACCAAGATGCAGGCGTGGAATTCTCTGCGCAAGCATTTTTACGAAGACCGGGCCCCTGAGGGCCTGACCTTCACCAAGTTCTTGCAGACCCTGCAAGGCATGACCGACAAGCGTTACGGGCGCGGAGACAGCGAGAAGCAGGGGTTCACCTACAAGACTTTGATGGTGGCCGGCATGCACTTCATGGACGCCTACAACTATGACATTGAACGGGTGAAGCGCTGTCTGATTCACTATGCTGCGCCCAACGGCATGATCTATCCGTTCTGCACTTACAACTCCGGTCCATGCTTCCGTGAAAAGATCGAGAAAGACTTCTCGGTCCCCTTTGAAAGCCAGGAGTTGCTGCGCATGCTGCGAACCCAACCGGCGGCGGGTTGCGGTTCTTGCGGCTCGGCTGTTTAGCTGCCAGAGCTGTTTGTCAGCCTACTGCAACGCAATTCGCGTACATATATTCACGCGTCAGGCGCCGCTGTCCGGCGCCGCGTTTGGCAAGCAGCATCTGATGCACCTCAATGACGCCGCGTTCGAAGTTCACCGCCGAGCCGGCCAGGTACAACAGCCAGGTGCGGTAGGTGGCTGGCCCCACGATGTCCAGGCACGTCTGGCGGTTCCCGATCAGGCGAGCCACCCACTCCGAGCAGGTGCGGGCATAGTGCGGGCGGAGATTTTCGACATCCAGCACTTCAAAGCCTGCACGCTCTGCGCTGCGGACCAGTTGCGCCAGGCGCGGCAGCTCGCCGCCGGGGAACACGCGCTTCTGAATGAACAGCGTGCCGGCATCGTCGCGGCTGGTTTCCGGCCGCACGATGCCGTGATTGAGGAATAAGCCGTCGTCAGCCAGCAACCGGTAAACCGTGCGGAAATACTCTGGCAGGCGCCGGCGGCCGACGTGCTCGAACATGCCCACGCTGGCGATCTTGTCGAAACGTCCTTTCAAATCGCGGAAATCGCAATCATAAACTTCGGCGCCCAGATCCGCAACACGTTCCCGGGCCAAGCGAAACTGCTCCCGGCTCAGGGTGCAACCGGCGGCCTGGGCACGGCAGGTTTCCGCAGCCCGTTGCACCAGGGCGCCCCAGCCGCAACCGATGTCCAGGAATCGCTCGCCAGGCTTCAGGTCTAGCTTACGCAGAATGTGATCCAGCTTAGCCAGTTGAGCTTCCTCGAGCGTCATGCCGCGCTCCCGGAAGTAAGCGCACGAGTACACCATCCGCGAATCCAGAAACTGGCGGTAGAACTCATTGGAGCGGTCGTAGTGGTAACGAAGATTTCGCGCCGCCCGGTCACGGCTCTGGAACAGCGACTCCAAACGGTGAGGCGCAAACTGGGCCGCCAGAGCATAAAGGTGGCCGCGCCAGCCAGTCTTTTGCCGGTCAAGAAACATCCGTACGGCGGCCAGCAAATCCCCTTCGATTGCCACGCCGCCGTTCAGAAATGCCATGGCCGCTGTGTACAGATCGGCGCTCATGAGACGGGAATAAGTAGCTTCGTCAGCTACGCGCAGGGTGAAGGCAGGGGTTCCCTGTCCTGCGATACGGGTTTCTCCGCTGCGAAAGTGAATCGCGTAGCAGACTCGGGCGCCAAGCGTCATACTCTATGCCTCCGGGGGTATTATACGCCCGGCTTTTCCGATCGGCGATAATAGATGGCGCGCCCATGGATTTCTCCGCGCAGTTGAAATCCTCGATCCACATTGTCAGAGTCGTGGGCGAGTACGTGCGCCTAAAGCGTTCCGGCGCCGGACCCCGGTACGTAGGATTGTGCCCCTTCCACACCGAGAAAACGCCTTCGTTTTCCGTGCACGCCACGCACCAGTTTTACAAGTGTTTTGGCTGCGGCGCCGGCGGCGACGTGATCAAGTTCGTCATGGACATTGAGCGGCTCACGTTTTTCGAAGCGTTGAAGCTGCTAGCCGAGCGCAACGGCATCCCGATGCCGCGGCGCAGCGAATATGCCGACGAGGAAACTAAGCTGCGGGCGGCCGTTTTCGAAATGCACGAGATCGCGGCCCGGATGTTCGCCGCGAACCTAGCGGGCGCCGCTGGGGGCGCGGCCAGGGATTACCTGGCGCGGCGCGGCGTGGCCGCATCCATGGTTGGCGAATTCGGCTTGGGACTTTCCGATGGTGCCGGACAAGCGCTGGCCCGGCGTTTTCAGAAGGAAGGCTTTCCGGAGGCGGCCATGGAAGCCAGCGGACTGGTGTTGAAGCGGCAGGATGGCAGCGGGTGGTTCGACCGCTTCCGCAACCGTCTGATGTTTCCCATACACAACGAGAGCGGCAAGGTCATCGCCTTCGGAGGGCGCGCGCTGGCCGCAGGCGAGGAGCCCAAATACCTGAACTCGCCGGAAACGCCCATTTACCGCAAGAGCTACGTCCTGTACAACCTCCACCGCGCCAAAGACGCCATCCGGAAAGCGGACCGCGCCGTGCTGGTGGAGGGCTACATGGACGCCATCGGCGTTTACGCCGCCGGGGTGCGCGAAGTCGTGGCCAGTTGTGGAACCGCGCTCACTAGCGCGCAGGTGCGGGCGCTCAAGCGGCATTCCGAGCGCATTGTAGTGAATTTTGATCCCGACGCCGCCGGGGCGAGCGCCAGCGAACGCTCCATACACACACTGCTCGAAGAGGGCATGCAGGGGCGCATCCTGCAACTGGACGGCGGGTTGGATCCGGACGTTTAGGTCCGCAAGCGCGGCCCCGAGGCTTATCGCGAGAGCCTGGAGCAGGCCGGAGGCTACTTCTTTTGGCTAGCCGACCGCGCCCGTTCGCGCTATGACATGCGCTCGGCCGAAGGCCGCGTAGCCGCGTTCCGGTTCCTTCTGCCCGCCGTGCAGCGCATCTCCAGCAAGATCGAGCGGGCAGCGCTGGCCAACGATCTGGCCGGTTACCTGGGCGTCGAAGCCGGCCTGGTGCTGGAGGAGTTCCGTAAAGCCGCCTCGGAGCGCCGCCAGGCGGCGATGACTGCGCCGCCACCCGCCCTCCAGCCATTCGAAGGGCTCCTGCTGAAGGCCTTGCTCGAACACGAGCAAGTGCGGCGCGAAGTGCTGCCGCGCCTGAAGGCGCGGGCTTCGCTGGATCAGTTCAGCGCCTCGAAAATCTTTGAAGCCATGATGGCGCTCATTGAAACCACGCCTGAGTTCACTTATGCAGATCTGGCGGCGCGCCTGGAACCGCGCGAACAGGCGCTGCTAGAGAGGGCGGCGTTTGCCGATGAGGGGTGTGATGAATCTTCCGCCATGGAACTGGCGCATGCGTGCTTGCAGAAGCTGGAGGATGCCGATCACGAGCGGTTGCGGGCGGCCATCCGGACGCGGATCAGGGAGGCGGAACAAAATGGCGACCTGAAGGCTGCCCTCCAATTAACCGAGGAGTTGCGCCGCATGGACCGGCCCTAACATGCGGTTGCGGCGCGTGTTGTAAAATGGCAGGAGCAGTTCCTCGTGGTGTGCTGAGTTTGGGGCTCAGGTGGGAATCAATCCAAAGTACGATCGCCTGAAGCAGTTGATGGAGGCGGGCAAGGAAAAAGGCTTCGTCCTTTACGACGAAGTGAATGAAATTCTGCCCGACGACATGGCTGGTGGTCCGGAGTTGGACGAGCTGCTGGCGGATCTGGACAGCGCGGGCGTCGAAATTCTGGAAGAGCCGAAAGAATTTGGCCACAAGGGCGAGGAAGGCGAAGAGTTTGCCGACCTGGAGTTGGCGCAGGAACTGGGCGAGAAGACCAACGACCCTGTCCGGATGTACCTGCGCGAGATGGGCGCCGTTCCTCTTCTGACGCGGGAAGGCGAGATTGAGCTGGCCAAGCGCATCGAGCGCGGTCAACGGAGCGTGCGCAAGGCCTTGTCCCGGTCTCCCTTGGTGATTCGTGAAGTTCTGGCCATAGCGGAGCAGGTAGGCCACGACGCCTCGCTGATTCGTGAGGTGCTAATTACGGCGGACCTGATGAGCGCCGACGACAGCTTGAACAGCCAGCGGGAAGAATTTCTTAGTACGGCGGCGGAAATCGAAAGGCTGTACCGCAAGTCCCAGCAGATCCGCCAAAAGCTGCAAGCCATCATGCGCGGAAGAAAACCCAAGCAGGTCCGCGCGATGCGGTGCAATCTGGCGCGCACGCTGGTCAAAATTTCCCGTCTGGTGCGCGGCATACAGTTCAGCCCGCCCTACCAGCACCGTTTGAGCGACCGTTTGCGCCGCGCCGTGGAGGAATTTAAACCGGTCGAACGCGAGATTGCGCGCTTGCAGCGGCAACTGGAAAGCCACACGGGCGGGCCGGCCGCAGCTTTGCGCGAACTGCGCAAGGAGCTGAAAAACCAGAGCCAGCGCTTGCAGGATCTGGAGGTGGAATGCGGCGCTACAGCGGCCGAACTGCGCCGCACTTTGCAGATTGTCGAGCGCGGTGAAGCGGAAGCCGAGAGCGCCAAAAAGCAACTAATCGAAGCGAATCTCCGGCTGGTGGTTTCCATCGCCAAGCGCTACACCAACCGCGGCATGCAGTTTCTGGACCTGATTCAGGAGGGCAACATCGGCCTGATGAAAGCGGTGGAAAAGTTCGATTACCGCCGTGGCTACAAGTTCTCCACTTACGCCACCTGGTGGGTCCGCCAGGCCATTACGCGCGCCATCGCCGATCAGGCCCGCACCATCCGCATCCCGGTGCACATGATCGAGACCATCAATAAGTTGGTCCGCACGCAGCGCCAGCTCCAGCAGGAACTCGGGCGTGAACCTACCACCGACGAACTGGCCCGGCGAATGGAACTGCCGGTCAGCAAGGTGCGCAAGGTGCTGCGCATCTCGCAGGAGCCGATCTCTTTGGAAACCCCGGTGGGAGAAGAAGAAGAATCCCACTTGGGAGATTTCATCGTGGACAGGCGGGTGGTTTCGCCCTCGGAAGCGGTGATCAATCTGAACTTGCGCGAGCAGACCGCTGAGGTACTCAAGACTCTAAGTCCCCGCGAGGAGAAGATTATCAAGATGCGCTTCGGTTTGCAGGATGGCAGCGAGCACACTCTCGAGGAAGTGGGCCAGCACTTCGCCGTGACCCGCGAACGTATCCGGCAGATCGAAGCCAAAGCTTTGCGCAAACTCCGTCACCCAACCCGCAGCCACCGTCTGCGGGCTTTTCTGGAAACCAATCTCCACGACTGAAGCGCCGCCGGACTCATTGTCGCCAAGAACGCTGGCGGAAAGGGAAGCCCTGAGCGGGAATCCCCTGCTCGGGAGGAAAGCGCAAGTCGCGGGCATTTGACTCCGCGGCCTGGCTTGGCGAAAATGACTATTAGCTCCCCTAGTTGTGCGGATGTGGCGGAACTGGCAGACGCGCATGGTTCAGGTCCATGTTCTCGCAAGAGAGTGGAGGTTCAAGTCCTCTCATCCGCACCATCACAGCTTGGGGGTGGCTCTCGGTCATTAATGGGGGGGCAGGCCCCATCCCCGACTGAATCACGAACACATAATCTGGCTCTACATCTTGGACGGCGCCAAAGCGCTACATGCCGCGGTGCGGCGGCACGCCGGCGAGGCGGTGTTCGTGCAAAGGTGTCAGGTTCATAAGAAGCGCAACGTCCTCGAGCACCTGCCGGAGGAGCACAAGCCGGCGGTGAAGCGAAAGCTGCAGGCGGCCTACGCCATGACGGACTACGAGGAGGCCAAGCGTGCCTTGGAACGGTTGCACCGGGAACTGATGGACCTCAATCCGAGCGCGGCGCGCAGCTTGGAAGAGGGTATGGAGGAGACCCTGACGGTCCACAAGCTGCGCGTACCGGAACAGTTGCGGCGCAGCCTGGCCCGCAGGAACGTGATCGAATCGGCGTTCTCCGTGGTGGAGACGGTTTGCCGCAACGTGAAACGTTGGATGGACGGGGATCAAATCGAGCGCTGGTCGGCTCCGGGCTGCTGGTGGCCGAGCGGCAGTTCCGGAAGGTCATCGGCTATCGGCAGATTCCCATGTGGTTGGCTTCCATGGCGAGTGTGGTTTCCAGAAAACCGATTGCGAAGGGGGCTGCCGTAGCGTAGCCTATGAGTTCCGAGGGTCGCTCACTTTCAACGGAACCCCGGGCAACCTCCGGTTCGTCAGTGGAACGGGGGCTGAGGGTCCAAGGCTGTCGCCAGGGGCCAGTTCAAGGCGTGCTTCGGTACACCGAGAACTACTGTGTTATGAACGAAGCACACCACAAGAAGGACAGCGGTGAAGCTGCCGGAGCAGGTGGCGTGCGAGGGCAAGGCGGAGCGCGGTGATCGAACGTGGATTATGCCGCTCGGGACGAACGCTGGTGCATATTCCGACGATGCCGATCAGTGATTCCGACGCGATGCCGATCGCGATCGGGGCGCAGCGACGCTGGCACCTCGATTGTGGAATAGGTGTTCGCCTTCGTCAAGGAGAATCTATCCGGAGTGCAGCCGAGGAGGCAGCCTGACACGAGCGGGGAATCGGACGTGGGGAACGGGGCGCAGTCCCTGTCCACGCCTTATCACGGTAGCGGCCCGGGCTGTGTGTTGTCTCAGCGGTCAGCGTCTCAGGTCTCGGAGGCCCTTGGTACGCTGCTTCTGAGCCGCTACGCCGATTACTTCTTCACAGTCGACCAGTTCGCATGCACGATGGGCCGCTCACCGTCCGTCAGTCGATTGACTGAGGTAGCCTTCCTAGGGGCATGGTGCTGGCCGTCGGGCGCAAAAGCTTGGTATCGAAATGTCAAAATGCCGACGTCGCCGTAAAGTTGCACTTTGGGATCGATGATCTCGTAGCGGTGAACGGGAATCTGCCCCACCAATGACGTGAAGTAGTTCCGCATCGCCTCGAGTCCGTCGATTCGGGTCTGCGCGGCAATATCGTCGAAATACGTTACATCACTGGCGTCCACATCCAAATACCCAAGCGGATTCCCTTGCGCCCAATGATCAAGTGCCTTTAACTCCTGCGCGAGAATGGCTTGCGCCGCGTCGGCGTGCATCACCATATTGATCCTCCTTCA
>CAYSBM010000044.1:0-12487 GCA_964429095.1 uncultured Solibacteraceae bacterium
GCCGATGCGCGCGACACCCGCCTCCGGCCCTCCGGCCTGCTGCGTTATGACGGCCGCGCGGTGCTGATCGACACCACCCCGGACCTGCGCATTCAGGCTTTGCGGGCGGGGATGACGCAACTGGACGCCATCCTCTATACCCACGCCCACGCAGATCACATTCTGGGGCTGGACGACGTGCGCCCGTTCAACTACGGCCGCCGTGAGCCAATCCCCATCTATGGCTCGCAGGAAACCATCCACATCATTCGTGGAACGTTCCGCTATATTTTTGAGCCGCGGCCGAGCCAGTCCTCAAGGCCGAAAATCGTCGCCCGTATCCTGGACGGCGCCGTCTTCGATCTGTTCGGCCTGGCCATAGAGCCCGTGCCGGTTTTTCACGGCCACGCCCGAATTTATGGATTCCGCTTCGGGCCCGTGGCCTATCTGACCGACCACAGCGAGATTCCTCCGGAATCGCTCGAGCGGTTGCGCGGCCTGGAGGTTCTGTTTCTGGATGCCTTGCGGCATGAGCCCCACCCCACGCACAGCACCGTCGAAAGATCGCTGGCCATGGTCGGTCAACTTCAACCCAAGCTAGCCTATTTCACTCATATCTGCCACGACCTGCCCCACGCGGAAACCGAACGGCAGTTGCCGCCTGGCGTGAGGCTGGCTTACGACGGCCTGGAAGTCGAATTTTGTGTAAACCTCAACTCCCCCGGCCAGGGAGGC
The DNA here is from genome assembly GCA_964429095.1 of uncultured Solibacteraceae bacterium. Taxonomy (GTDB): domain Bacteria; phylum Acidobacteriota; class Terriglobia; order Bryobacterales; family Bryobacteraceae; genus JAJFUV01. The sequence continues at coordinate 715 of CAYSBM010000044.1, forward strand.
ACCCCGTGAAACCCGCCGTGGTTCATGGCCTTGAGAACGCCCGCTACGGCCCAGCCCCACTGGCGCTGAGCATCGGCAACTTCGACGGCGTGCATGCCGGACACCGGCGCATTTTGCGCCGTGTAGCTGAACTTGCTGCCGGACGCGGATGGATCGCTTCCGCTCTGACCTTCGATCCGCACCCGGCCCGTCTGCTGCACCCCTCCCGCGCCCCGCGCCTGCTCTCCACCATCGCAGAACGCGCCGTCTGGATGGGCGCTGAGGGGATTGAGCAGGTGATCGTGGTCTCCTTTGATTTGGACTTTGCCCGGCTCACGCCGGAGGAGGTCGTCCTGGAGGTGCTGGTCGGGCGGTTGAATGTGCGCGCCGTGGTGGTCGGCGAGAATTTTCATTTCGGGCGCGAGCACTCCGGCGACATCAAGGCGCTGAAGGCGCTCGGTGCGGCGCACGGTATCTCGGTGGAGGCCGTGCCTGCGGTGCGCATACGCGGCCACCGTGTTTCGAGCAGCGCTGTCCGGCGTCTGATCGAAGCGGGCCAGGTCTCCCGCGCCAAGCGCATGCTCGAACGTCCTTATGCGCTTTCCGGCGAGGTGATTCCGGGCTACGGCATCGGCTCGCGCCGCACCGTGCCCACCTTGAACCTGTCCACGCAAGCCGAAGTGATCCCGGCTCGCGGGGTGTATATTACCCGGACTCAGGACCTCGCCAGCGGCCGTTTTTTCCCTTCCGTTACCAACGTAGGTATCCGCCCTACCTTCGGCGGCCACCGGCTGGCGATTGAAACGCACCTGCTGGATTTCTCCGGCGCGCAAGCGCCCCAGCGCATCCGAGTCGAATTCCTTTACCGGCTCCGCGCGGAGCGGAAGTTCCCCACGGCTGAGGATCTTAGAGCCCAAATCCTGCGCGACGCGGCGCGGGCGGCCGCCTACTTCCGGCGCCTGGAGCGTTGCAAAGCGGTTAGCTCGTAGCCGGATTCTTGATCATGGTAAGCAGCATCACCACGTCGGTCTTGGCCTTGATGGCGTGCTCAAGCAACGGCGGCATATAGGCGTAGGTCCCTTCGCCGGCTTCCATTTCATCGGCGCCCAGCCGTAGCTGAGCCTCCCCTTTTAGAAAAGTGAGAATCGCCGGGAAAGGCGCGGTGTGGGCCGAAAGCTCCTGTCCTGCGGCGAAGCCGAACAGGACTACCTTCACGCGCTCATTGTTTTCGAGCGTCTGGCTCAAAATGCCGTTGGCGGGCGTCCTGGCCTGCGCGCGCAGGTCTTTCAAATAGGTGTAGCTGGCAGCCATGCCTCCATTGTCACCGGCCGCGCGAGCGCCAATCTGTAACCGCGGTCACGCGCCGCGGTGTAGAATCGTGCGCATGGTGCGGTTGCGGCGATGGTCGCAAGTCTTTTTTTTGGCGCTTTTCCTGTTCCTGCTTTTCAAGACCGAGTACCGCGGCTCGCTGCGCGCGGTGAAGGACGATGTGCGCTTGGCCTACCCGGTGGCCTGGTTCTTGCAACTTGATCCGCTGGCTTCTTTGGTGACGGCGCTGTCCACCTGGACCCTGTACAAAGGCTTGGCCTGGAGCCTCGCCATCCTGATTCCTACCCTGTTTCTGGGGCGTTTTTTTTGCGGATGGATATGCCCGCTCGGCTCCTTGCACCACTTTTTCAGTCATTTGAAGTCGGATTCCAAGCGCGGCGCCAGGCTTATCGAAAGCAACCGCTACAAGCGCTGGCAGTCGCTCAAGTATTACATCCTATTGGGCGTGCTGGCGGCGGCCCTCTGCGGCTCGGCCGTGGGCGGATTGCTGGATCCCATCTCGCTGGCGGTGCGTTCGTTGGCGCTTTCCGTCCTGCCGGCGGCGAACTACGCTTTCCATGCGCTCGTCGAGCCGCTTGAAAAGAGCGGTTTCCGCGGACTGCGCCTCATCGCCGAGGCGCTTCACTTTCTGCTGAAAGACTGGCTTATCAGCTTCAAACAGCCATTCTTTCGCCAGGGCGCCATTCTGGGCGCCATTCTGGTGACGCTGCTGGCTCTGAACCTCCGCATCACGCGCTTCTGGTGCAGGGCGTTGTGCCCGCTGGGAGCGTTGTTGGGCTGGTTGTCGCGCTGGTCTCTGCTGGGATTGGAAAAGCGCGCCTCGAGCTGCACGGATTGTAACCGTTGCCTGCTTCACTGCCAGGGCGGCGATGACCCCATCCCCGGCGCGCCGTGGCGCAAAGCTGAGTGCCACCTCTGTCTGAACTGCGTAGCGGACTGCCCGGAGGCCGGCTTGCGCTTCACCTGGCTCGGCGCCGCCGGCTCCGCCCGCACCGCGCCCGACACCGCGCGCCGGAAAATGGTCGCCAGCCTGGCCGCGGGCGCCGCTCTGGTGCCCGTGCTGCGTAGCACTACCGGTCACGCGGCCGAGCCGAACGACCGGCTGCTGCGCCCGCCCGGCGCCCTCGATGAGAAGCATTGCCTGGCCCGTTGCATCCGCTGCGGCGAGGGCATGAAAGTTTGGCCCAACAACGCGCTGCATCCCACGCTGGCCCAGGCAGGCTGGGAAGGTCTGTGGAGTCCGGTCTTGGTCCCTCGTGTGGGCTACTGCGAGGCGAGTTGTACCTTGTGCGGGCAGGTGTGTCCCACTGGCGCCATATGGAACTTCACCGTGCAGGAAAAGGGGTGGGCGGCCGCCAACGCCGCACCGGAGTCCAAGCCTGTTCGCATCGGCACCGCTTTCTATGATCACGGACGCTGCCTGCCTTGGGCGATGGCCACCGAATGTATTGTTTGCGAGGAGTGGTGCCCCACTTCGCCGAAAGCCATCTATCTGGTACCGGCGCAAGTAATCGACGCCCAAGGCCGCGCCGTCCGCGTCCGCCAACCATATGTGAACCCTGCGCTGTGCGTAGGCTGCGGCGCTTGCGAGTATGCTTGTCCGGTGCGGGACCGGCCTGCGATTTATGTGACCAGCATCGGCGAAAGCCGCTCCAAGACCAACCAGATCCTATTGGAGAAGCCCAAGAAGCGCGCTCCGGCTGAAGTTTTCCCGGAAACCGGTGAGGTGCGAGGCTGGACGAAGACCGGAGCGGTGCGGCTGTTTCCCGCTGCGGACCTGTGGAAGTATATCGACGGAGGCGCCGAAAAGTACATCCAGGCTGGTGTTGAACGCACGCTCACCGCCCCTTACAGGTTCCAGAACCAGGTTGATGTGGTGGTGGATGTGTATTTTATGAGGGACGCAGAAGGGGCGCGGAAGATCTTCGAATCCGAACCAGCGGCGGAAAGCCATAACGCCGCAGTGGGACAAGCCTCCCGGCTGTATGGATCGGCGCTCATTTTCTATAAGGGGGGTTGTCTGGTGCGGATCACCGCTTACCAGGAAACACCGGCGTCGCCGGCGGGCTTGGTGGATCTGGCCCGCGCTATCGAGCGCAAGCTGAACCCTTAGATTCCAAGCCGGCCTCTGCTTCCGCGCGCAGCCCTCTCCTGCCCGGCCTCTGTTTCACCTACAATAGAAGGTTTCAGAATTCATCCAGGCGGTGCGTGTGTCCGAAATATCGAAGTTTCTCTTGACCGACAAACAGATTCCCAGCGCGTGGTTAAATATCCTGCCGCATCTCAAAGAGCCATTGGAAATGCCTGTGCACCCCCAAACGCACAAGCCGCTCCAGCCGGCCGATCTGGCGCCCATTTTCCCGATGGCTCTCATCGAACAGGAATTTTCATCCCAGCCGGAAATCGACATCCCGGGCGAGGTGCTGGACATTTACAAGCTATGGCGTCCCACGCCTCTGTGCCGCGCCCGGCGTCTGGAGAAAGCGCTGGATACGCCTGCGCACATCTATTACAAATATGAAGGCACCAGCCCCGCGGGCAGCCACAAGCCGAATACGGCGGTGGCGCAGGCCTATTACAACAAACTGGCCGGCATCAAGCGCCTTGCCACGGAAACGGGAGCGGGGCAGTGGGGCAGCGCCCTGTCGCTGGCTTGCCGCATGTTTGAGATGGAATGCACCGTCTACATGGTGAGGGTCAGCTACGACCAGAAGCCTTACCGCCGCATGCTCATGAACGCTTGGGGCGGACAGGTGCATGCCAGCCCCAGCAACGTCACCGAAAGCGGCCGTCGCGTGCTGGCTGAACACCCGGATTCTCCGGGCAGCCTGGGCATTGCCTTCAGTGAGGCGGTTGAAGACGCCGCCACGCACGGCGACACCAATTACGCTTTGGGTAGCGTGCTTAATCACGTCTGCCTGCACCAGACTGTGATAGGCCTGGAAGCCAAACAGCAAATGGTGCTGGCCGGCGAAGAGCCCGACGTGGTCATCGGCTGTTTCGGCGGCGGCAGCAACTACGCCGGCATCGCCATTCCGTACCTGCTTGACAAGATCGAGAAAGGCTCGCGGGTGCGCTGCGTGGCCGTGGAGCCTTCGGCTTGCCCCACCTTGACCAAGGGCGTCTATGCCTACGACTACGGCGACATAGCCAAGCTTACTCCACTCTTGAAGATGTACACGCTGGGGCACGACTTTGTGCCGCCCGGCATTCATGCCGGCGGGTTGCGCTACCACGGCGCCTCTCCACTGATGAGCCACTTGATCAAGCACGGCTGGGCGGAAGCGCGTTCCTGCACGCAGTTGCCGGTCTTTGAGGCAGCTTTGCAGTTTGCCCGGACTGAAGGCATTCTGCCGGCGCCTGAGTCCTCGCACGCCATCCGCGCCGCCATCGACGAAGCTATCGCCGCGCGCGAGGCGGGCGAGCCGCGCGTCATTCTTTTCAACTTGAGCGGCCACGGCCATTTCGACCTATCCAGCTACGACGCTTATCTGAGCGGGAAGTTAAGCGATTTCGAATATCCCAGCGAGGAAATCGCCCGTTCGATGCAGGCGCTGCCCAAGATTTAGTTAAGATCGAGCAGGAGGTGTCTGTGATGCGAACAGCGGTTCGAGCCGGCGTGTGTGTGTTGTGCTGCCTTTCGGCCGCCGGAGCCGATGTCATGCGGAGTATTTCGCGCCAGGCGCTGCGCGACAAAATAGAAGGCGGCTGGGCCGGGCAGAGGATCGGGGTCAGCCTCGGCGCACCCACGGAATTGCGGGCGCAGGGGAAAATCCTGGAAGGCGAGCTGCCGAAATGGTCGCCCGGGCGTGTGGCGAATGCGTTGGAGCAGGATGACCTGTACGTCGATATAACCTTGGCTAAAGTGCTGGATGAAAAGGGGCTGGACGCCACCACGGAGGACTTCGGCGCCGCTTTCGCCCAAGCCAAATACAGCTTGTGGCACGCCAATCTCGCCGCCCGCCGGGCACTCAAACGGGGCGTCCCCGCTGCGCTGTCCGGCACTCCGCAATACAACGTCCACGCCAACGATATCGATTTTCAAATTGAGGCCGACTTCATCGGTCTGATGGCGCCCGGCATGATACGCGCTTCCAACCGCATTGCCGCTCGCGCCGGACGCCTCATGAACTACGGCGATGGTATTTACGGCGGCATGTTTGTCTCGGCCATGTACGCCGCGGCTTTCTTTGAAAATAACCCGCGGAAAGTGGTGGAATTGGCGCTGGCGGCCATCCCCGCCCAAAGCTCTTACGGCAAGCTGATCGCCGATGTGCTGGCATGGCACAAGGCCAACCCGGGAGATTGGAAGAGCACCTGGCGGTTGATTGCGGATCACTACGACCGCTGCGAACCTTGCCCGGCAGGTGCGCTGAGGCCCTTTAATATCGACGCCAAGCTTAACGGCGCCTATATCGTGTTGGGCTTGCTCTACGGTGAGGGCGACTTCGGCAAGACGCTGGAGATTTCCACCCGCGCGGGGCAGGACTCCGATTGCAACCCTGCCAGCGCCGGTGGAGTGCTCGGCGTGATGCTCGGCTACCGCAATATCCCCGAGCAGTGGAAGAGCGGCATTCCGGCTATTGCAGACAAAAAATTCTCTTATACGGATGATTCATTCCGATCCATTGTCGCCAGCACCGAGGCGCGCGCGCTGGCGTTGATCCGCCGCGAAGGTGGACGCCTGCAAGGCGATCAGGTCTGGGTGAAGATCCAGAAGCCCGCTGCTGCCCGTTTGGAGGTGTGGGATGATTACGGCTGTCCTGTCGAACGCATTTCTCACCAGGACCCCCGCTGGCGGTTCGAGGGCCCCTGGCGCACTACGCAGACCGGACGCGTGGCCTCCACTCCGGACGCCTCGGCCAGCATCCGCTTCAACGGGACGGGCGCTATCCTGGTTGGACCATACCTGGTCCGGGGCGGCAAGGCGGATATCTATCTGGATGGCAAGCTCGACCGCACCGTGGACGTCTATCCCGACGAACGCAGCAACAAGCGGGATGAATCTGTATGGCACGCCTTCCGTCTCAAGCCCGGCGAGCACACGCTGCGGGTTGCCGTCCGCGGCGAACCTTACCCTGGCTCGGAGGGCGCCGACATTGCGATCCAGGAACTGGTGGTGTTCCAACCCGAGGCGCATTGAGCGTGTGAAACCGCATGAGCATTTCCTTGGCGGAGACGGGCCGGCGCTGGGAGGAATTTCTTGCCGCGAACCGGGCGGCGCGTGAGGTTTGGGGTTCGCGCGCGCGACGGTGGTTGGTGACCAGCCGCGTTGAGCGGCTTGCCGCGCTGGCCGCGGAGCGTTTCCAGGGGGTACTCGCTGGCCGTCTCGTTGTCTGTTCCGGCATGGACGCCGCCGGCGGCGCGTGGTCGCTGGCTGCCGGTTGGCAGGGGGCGGCTTTTCTCGGCATCGACGCTGACGCCGGGCTTCTGAAAGGCCATGTGCGCACCGGCTTCTGCGACTATCTGGTGACTAACCTGGAGGAGGCTTTGCGCATCCTGCGTAGCGCGGTGCATGCCCGCAAGCCGGTTTCAGCCGGGCTGGCGGCGGATCCGGATGAAGCGCTTGCCGCGCTGGCCGGCTTGGGGGTGGCGCCCGATCTGCTCATCGCTCCTCTCTCTTGCCATGCTGCGGCACTCGCCTCGTTCCGGCGTTTGGGTTCAATGATCCTTTCCCGATGAAGAAGCTTCTCATCCGGGGTGCGCGGCAATTGGTGACTTTGCATGGCCCCCGGGAACCGCGGAGGGGCGCGGCGGCGTCCGAGTTGGGGATTATTCAAGACGGTGCGCTGCTGATTTGCGGCGGCGTGGTTTCCTGCGCCGGCCCCACACGGCGTATCGAAAACCTGGCTGAAGCCCGCGCGGCGGCGGAAATTGACGCCACAGGCCGCATCGTGATTCCCGGTTTCGTGGACCCGCACACCCACTTGGTGCAAGGAGGCTGGCGCCTGGCCGACTATGAAATGCGCATTGCCGGCGCCGGTTACCGGCAAATTGCCGAAGCCGGCGGCGGCATTCTTTCCGGTCTTCGCCCGGTGCGCACGCTTTCCGGGAAACGGCTGGCCTGGCGTGCGCGGAAAAGTCTGGAACGGATGCTGCGTCACGGCACAACCACCCTGGAAGCCAAGAGCGGTTATGGCTTGGATGAAACCGGAGAGTTGAAATCCCTGCGTGTGGCGGCCGCGCTCGACCGGCGTCCGCTGGACATTGTATCTACCTATTTGGGACCGCATGCGGTTCCGCCGGAATACGCCGGCCGCGCGGCTGAATACATTGAATGGATTTGCTCGCAGATGCTGCCCCTTGTCCGGCGCCGCAAACTCGCACACTATGTTGATGTGGCGTGCGGAGCTGGCGCCTTCAGCCCGCACGATGCTCGGCGCTATCTGGAAGCCGCCCGGGCGCTAGGCTTCGGATTGCGGGTGCACGCCGAGCAGTTTTCCCACGACGGCGGCATCCGCCTTGCGGTGGAAATGGGCGCTGCCAGCGCCGACCATCTGGTGTACGCCGAGCCGGCCGACGTCGATTTGCTGGCGCAATCCGATACCATCGCTACGCTGGTCCCCGGCGCCGTCTTTCATCTCGGCCAGGACCGCTATCCTCCGGCGCGCGCCCTGCTGGACCGGGGAGCGGCGGTGGCGCTGGCCACTGGCTTCAACCCTGGGACCAGCCCCACCGTGAGTATGCCCATGGCCATGGCTCTGGCCTGCGCCAACATGCGTATGCGTCCGGCCGAGGCGCTTACAGCCGCTACCTTCAACGCTGCTTGTGCGCTGGGGCTGGAAAGCAAAGTCGGCTCGCTGGAGCCTGGTAAACAAGCCGACCTGGTGATCTGCGATGTGCCTGACTATCGTGAAATCCCTTATCATTTTGGCGTTAACCTGGTTCAGACAGTGATCAAACGCGGCGAAATTGTCTTCCAACAGGCGGGAGTCCCATGGCCGGAGAACTGATTGAGTGCGTTCCGAACTTCTCGGAAGGCCGCGATCAGAGGACAATCCAGGCCATCCAGGATGCCATATGCTCGGCCGGAGAAGTGGTCTTGCTCGACCAGCAGTGCGACCCAGACCATAACCGCTGCGTAATGACCTTCGCTGGAGCGCCTGAGCCGGTGCTGAGAGCCACTCTGGCCGGCGTGGCCGAGGCCGTCCGCCGGATCGATCTCACTGCGCAGCGCGGCGTCCATCCCCGCATCGGCGCCGCCGATGTCGTTCCCTTTGTACCCTTAGAAGGCGTGAGCATGGAGGACTGCGTTCGCCTGGCGTGGCGCGCTGGTGAGCAGATCTGGGAGCGGTGCCGGGTGCCGGTCTACTTCTATGAAGCAGCCGCCCGCCGTCCCGGCCGCGCGCGGCTGGAGAATGTGCGCCGCGGGCAGTTTGAAGGACTGCGGGAGGCCGCCCGGGTGGATCCCTCGCGCCGGCCGGACGTCGGCGGCCCGGATCTGCACCCGACCGCCGGAGCGACCGCCGTGGGCGCCCGTAAAGTCCTCATCGCCTACAACATCAACCTGGCAACCTCGGATGTCGAAGTCGCCAAGCGTATCGCCCGGTCAATCCGAGCCTCCTCCGGCGGATTGCCCTGTGTCAAGGCCATGGGCGTCATGCTGGCTTCGCGCAACCTCGCCCAGGTTTCCACAAATCTAACCGACTTCGAAATCACCCCCCCGCATGTTGTCTTCCAGGCGGTGCGGGACCAGGCGGCGAAATACGGTGTGGGCATCGCCGGCAGCGAACTGATCGGACTGATTCCGCGCCGGGCCTTGGAAATGGCCGTGGGCGTGGATCTCCAATGGGAGAACCTTACGCCCGACTCGGTGCTCGAGCAGCGCCTGGCAAGCCGGATGACGCAGAGCGGTAAAATGAACTGAGTGCTGGTTTCCATTGATAACGCGCCTTTGAAGCGTCCTCAGTGGCTGCGCGCTCCGGCGCCGTCCGGCGATCATTACCGCGAACTGAAATCGCTGGTCGAACGCCTGCGTCTGCACACGGTTTGCGAAAGCGCCGCCTGTCCTAATGTGGGGGAGTGCTGGAATCACCGCACCGCCACGTTCATGATCCTCGGCAACGTATGCACGCGGCGTTGCGGATTTTGCGCCGTCGCTAAGGGTGCGCCGCTGGCGGTCGATTACGACGAGCCGCGCCGGGTGGCCGAAGCCGTCTCCGCTCTCGGCTTGCGGTACGCCGTGATCACCAGCGTGAATCGTGACGACCGCAAGGATGGCGGCGCTGAACTGTTTGCCTTGACCATCACGGCGATACGTGAGCAAAACCCGGCGTGCAAGGTGGAGGTCCTCATTCCAGATTTCCAGGGCTCGCATGCCGCTATGGATGTGGTGCTTGCCGCGCGTCCCGATGTGCTGCCCCATAACGTCGAACCGGATCCCCGGCTCTACCGTCAGGTGCGCCTTGGGGCGCGCTGGGAGCGCTCACTCGACATTCTCGCTTACGCGCGTCACACCGCGCCCTCGGTCCCCACCAAGAGTGGTTTGATGCTGGGCCTTGGCGAGACAGACGGCGAGGTGCTTGAAGCCATGCGCGCCTTGCGCGCCCACGGCGTGGATATCCTCACTTTGGGGCAGTACTTGCGCCCTTCACCCCGGCACCTGCCCGTGCGGCGCTATGTGCCGAAAGAGGATTTCGAACTGTTACGGCGCAGGGGCTTGGAAATGGGCTTCCGCCACGTCGAATCCGGCCCGCTGGTGCGCAGCAGCTACCACGCAGCTCAGGCGGTTTGAAGTGGCAGCCCTGAAGACCAACGCGGTCCGGCGGCTGGAAAATCTGAACATCGCTTTTGAGCTGCGTGAATACGAGGTGGATCCGGAAGATCTTTCTGCTGAGGCGGTGGCTGCGAAAATCGGGCTGGCGCCGGAGCAGACTTTCAAAACGCTGGTGGTGCGCGGCGACCGCCACGGCGTGTGTTTGGCTGTGATTCCTGGCAACTACACGCTGGATTTGAAGGCGCTGGCTAAAGCCAGCGGCAACCGTAAAGTGGATCCCGTTCCCCTCAAGGACGTACAACCGCTCACCGGTTACATCCGTGGCGGAGTCACCGCGCTGGCTTGCAAGAAGGACTATCCGGTCTGGGTCGAAGAACTGGCGCAGATCTTCGACACGATTTCAGTTGCGGCCGGCGTGCGCGGCCTACAGATCTTGCTCCGCCCCGGCGATTATCTGCGGGCGGTAAACGGCGTCTATGCGCCCATATCGCGCCCCAAGCAAGCCGCGTTCAATCGTTGAACAGACCGTCGAACAGCACGGTGGACAAGTAACGCTCGCCTGAATCCGGCAGGATGGCCACGATGGTTTTGCCGGTGAATTCTGGTTCAAAGGCCAACCGCAAGGCCGCCACCACCGCCGCTCCACAGCTAATCCCGGACAGTATGCCCTCTTCGCGCGCCAGCCTCCGCGCGGCCTGGACCGCCTCTTCGTTGGTCACGGTTTCAACACGGTCCACCAGCGGGAGTTCCAGGGTCTCTGGAATGAAGCCTGCTCCAATGCCTTGGATCTTGTGCGGCCCGGCTTGCAGCGGCAGTCCTTTGAGTGTCTGGTTGATCACCGCGCAGGAGGCTGGCTCCACGGCGACGGCTAGTACCGGCTTGCCCTGCCGTTTCAAATAGCGGGCAATGCCGGTGAGCGTGCCGCCCGTGCCTACGCCGGCTACCACCGCATCCACGGCGCCTTCGGTATCTTCCCAGATTTCAGGTCCGGTGGTCTGCACGTGAATGGCAGGATTGGCTGGGTTCTTGAACTGTTGGGGCATGTAGTAGCGTCCGGGAGCGCTGGCCACCAGTTCTTCAGCCCGCGCAATAGCGCCTTTCATGCCTTTGGCGCCCTCCGTGAGCAGAAGTCTTGCTCCAAAAGCCTTCAGCACCTTGCGCCGTTCGATCGACATGGTCTCCGGCATGGTGAGCGTGATGGGATAGCCGCGCGAAGCCGCCACAAAGGCCAGGGCGATCCCCGTGTTGCCGCTGGTAGGCTCGACGATTTCCATGCCAGGCCTGAGCAGCCCCCGCTGTTCGGCATCCCAAATCATCGAAGCCCCAATCCGGCATTTCACCGAATAGGCCGGGTTGCGGCCTTCGATCTTGGCCAGCACTGTGGCGCAGGCGCCTTTGGTCATGCGATTCAACTTGACCAGCGGCGTGCGGCCAATGCTCAATGAATTGTCCAGGTAGATCATGGCGACTGCTCCCCGGCGCGCGTTCTTAGCTGACCCAGGTCGGCGCGATCCGCGACTGGCGCGCGGTCCATGCCCGGACCAGATCGGCGAACGTCGTACGGTCCAGCACTGCTGAGACGGCGGCATCGGTGCGCCGCCAAAGGTCAGACAGAGGGTTTTCTTCCTCGTTATGCCGGCGGCTGGTGGCGCGCTTTTCTGCTTCCAGCGCCCGCAGTACCTCTCCTACAGTCAATGTCTCAGCGGGTTGCGCCAAAAGGTAGCCGCCTTCGGCTCCTCGACGGCTCGC